>NZ_JARBCJ010000090.1:0-13033 GCF_028803055.1 Mumia sp. | reverse complement strand
GCTCGCTCGCGAGGACGCGGACATCGAGCAGCTCGTCGGGTCGGGTCGGGCCCAGTCGCGCGGCAAGTCACCGGTCCCGCTCGTCGGAGCGTCCGGTGACGGCACGCGCGTCGACACGTCGTCGATGGCGGCCTCCGAGCTGGCCGAGCTGATCCAAGGACTCAACTCCCAGATGCACGCGGCCGCGGAGGACCTTCAGTTCGAGGTGGCGGCACGACTGCGTGACGAGATCGGCGAGCTCAAAAAGGAGCTCCGCCAGATGCAGGCCGCCGGCGCCGGCTGATCGGAGAGGCCGGACGGCCCGCGCCACCCCGCGGGCCTACGGTCCCTCCCACGCATCCGCATCGACGGCGTACACCCACCGCATCCCGGGCCACTCGGTCACCGACCACAGCCTCCGCTGCTGCGGCCACGCGGCGATGTCCTCGCACCCCGTCGGGAGCACCTTCTTGTGCCGTCGGAACGCGCCCGGTCTGCCGACGAGCAGGTCGCCGTTGTTGCCCCGGCCCTGGCTCGTGGTCACGTACCACGTGCCGTCGATGGCGGTCGCTCCCTGCATCCTGGCGGCCTGCTCCGGATGGAGCTCGTCGGGTGTCAGTCGTCCGGTGTCAGGATCTCGAACGGGCAGGTGCGTGCGCGGGTCCAGCCGGAACCGCCAGAGCCGCTGGGTCTTTCCGACCCCGCCGTACTCACCGACGACGAGAGACGCTGGGCTGCCGTCCTCCGGGCTGCCGTGCTGGATCGACAAGAAGGAGTAGCGCAGCCGGCTGCCGTCGTCGCGGCTCCACGCCGACAGCTTCGCGAACACCGGCAGGACCAGCTCGTAACCCAGCCGCCTCGAGGGCCCGCCGCGAGCGCCGTCGGGCAGGCGGAGCAGGTCGTCGATCCGCACGACGTAGATGCCCGCGCGGGTCGCGGCCACGTACAGGTACGGGCCGTACCAGGCGATGCCGCCGGCATGGGTCGGGACGGGCCGCGCACGGACGCCCCAGGGGGTTCGTCGCGCCCTGACCAGGAGCACGTGCTGGTAGCGCAGCGTCGCGAGGTCGACGAAGGTCAGCCGGGCGCCGTTGCGTCGTGCGTGGTGGTGGGCGTACCAGCTGACGGCGACGACGTCGCGCCCTCCGGTGCCGCCGGGTGCGTCCCCGGCGGTCGCGTCCGCGGAGGTGGTGACGCCTTGGGGGTACCAGTCCTCGGTGTCGGCATCCGGGCGCTCCCAGGTGAACCCGTACGCCGCGGCCTGTCCCGGCACCTCGACCTCGCGAGCCTGGAGAGGGGCGGTGTCGAGCACCTCGGGGATGGTCGACCTCGTGCCTCGGCGCAGCAGAGCCCGCCTCGCGCCGGGGCTCGTCAGCGTGCCCACCAGGCCTACGTGTCTCACTGCCACGGCGCGAGCCTAGCGAGGTCTGCGACACGAGCACCCGGGGCGGCCTCTGGCACAATGGCGCAGGGAGGGGAGTATTCCTTTCGTCGACCCGTCGTCATCACGGCCAGCGCGCTGGCCCGGCGGGTCGAGCCGTGTCAGGTGCTCCTCGCGCCGGCCCGGCGGAAGAGACCTCCGGCCAGACAACCCATCCGACCGGAGGAACCGAACCGTATGAACGTCACACCCCTCGAGTGGTGGATCACGATCGGCGTCACCGTCGCCGTGCTCCTGTTCGACGTCGTCGTGATCGCGCGCAGGCCCCACGAGCCGTCGATGAAGGAAGCCGGGGTCGCGCTCACCATCTATGTCGGACTCGCGGTCGCGTTCGGCATCTGGGTGACGGGCTTCCACGGCGGTCAGTACGGCCTGGAGTTCTTCACCGGATGGCTCACCGAGTACAGCCTCTCGGTGGACAACCTGTTCATCTTCATCATCATCATGGCGAGCTTCAAGGTGCCCCGGGTCTATCAGCAAGAGGCGCTGATGATCGGCATCATCCTCGCCCTGATCTTCCGCGGGATCTTCATCGGTCTCGGTGCCGCGGCGATCAACAACTTCAGCTGGGTCTTCTACATCTTCGGCCTCTTCCTCGTCTACACGGCGTACGGACTGGTCAAGAGCTATCGCAACCACGACGACGAGGAGGCCGGCGACAACGCCGTCGTGCGGTTCGCCGAGCGGCACTTCAGCGTCGCCGACGAGTTCCACGGCATGAAGATGACCGTGCACATCGACGGCAAGCGGTTCCTGACGCCGATGTTCCTCGTGATCCTGGCCCTGGGCACCACCGACCTGCTGTTCGCGCTGGACTCGATCCCGGCGATCTACGGCATCACCAAGGAGCCGTACCTCGTCCTGACGGCGAACATCTTCGCGCTCATGGGCCTGCGCCAGCTCTACTTCCTGCTGGGCGGGCTGCTCCAGCGTCTGGTGTACCTGTCGCTCGGCCTGTCCGTGATCCTCGCCTTCATCGGCGTCAAGCTCGTCCTCCACGCGTTGCACACCAACGAGCTCCCGTTCATCAACAACGGCGAGCACCTCGACGTGCCGGAGATCCCGACGCTGATGAGCCTCGCGGTGATCATCGTGGTCCTGGCCCTGACCGCGGCCGCCAGCCTGTGGAAGACCCGCCACCAGCCGCAGCCCAAGCGGCCCGACGATCGCGAGGACGTCCCGCCGCGCTGATCGTCGTCCGCCCGGGGTCCGCGAGTCCGCTCTAGGTGGCTTGCGGACTGCCTGGGCTTGTTGTCCGGATTATGTGGGTTAGTCTGACTGAGGTCTTGCTCGACGCCGAATCCTGTCCGCGGGCGAGACCTACCCCGGAGGGTCGGTCAACGGGGGCCGGCGAACCACGAACATGACGGACAGGAGTGGGGAACCCAATTCCGGAGCCACGGCTCCTTGGGGTGAAGCCCGGTCGCGGACTCGTCCGTGACCGGCAGGGCACCTTCGGCCCGAACCCGACAGCTAACCCCGCAGGCGTTGTGAAGGAACACATGAACAACGCCCTTCACGTCGCCAAGCGCGGCGTCGCCACCACGCTCGCCCTCATGGGTCTGGTCGCCGGTCTGCTGGTCTTCACCAGCACGCCCGCCAGTGCGGCCAAGGACCGGACCTGGGAGCGCCTCGCCAAGTGCGAGGCGGGAGGTCGGTGGCACATCAACACCGGAAACGGCTACCACGGTGGTCTGCAGTTCAACCCAGGAACCTGGCGGTCGTACGGCGGCAAGAAGTATGCGTCGACCGCCTACAAGGCCAAGCGCCGCGAGCAGATCGCGGTCGCGGAGAAGGTCCTCAGGCGGCAAGGGTGGGGCGCATGGCCGGCCTGCACCCGCAAGCTCGGCCTGACCAGCAAGCACAAGCGTGAGAAGTGGCAGGGCTTCGCCAAGAGCGACCGTGTCGCCAAGAAGGGCGCCATCGGATACTTCCCGCGCTGGTGGCGCAAGAAGTTCTGGTGAGCCACCCGCCTCACCGCGGACCCCGTCGGGCTCAGTCGAGCTCGGCGGGGTCCTTCACGTAGGTGCGCTCGGCGTAGAACGCGCGGTTGATGATCCAGGTGATCACCCACAGCACCACTCCCAGGCCCAGCAGCAGTCCCGCAACTTCGTACTGCTCGGTGTCACGACCCGACAGTGGCGTCACGAGATAGAGCGAGACGACGGCGGCGACCACCGGGATGACGGTCGGCGCGACGAAGTGGCGGGTGTCGACGCGGTCGCGGCGCAGCACCAGCACCGCGACGTTGACGATCGTGAAGACCGCGAGCAGGAGGAGTGCGGTGGTGCCGCCGAGGGTGGCGACGGCGTCCTCGCTCGCGTTGAACACGTAGGTGATGAGCCCCAGGGCTAGGAGGGTCGTGAAGAGGATCGCGACCCATGGCGTCTGCCGCCGGCGACCGACGTGGGCCAGCGCCGGTGGCAGCACGTGCTGCCTGGCCATGCCGTAGAGGAGCCGGCTGGCCATGAGCATGTTGATGAGCGCCGTGTTGGCGACGGCGAACATCGTGATGAACGGATAGATCTCGTCGATCGGGAGGTTGGGGGCGCCGAGCTCGACGACGGTGAGCAGGGGCGTCTCCGTCGCGGCGAGCCGGCCGATCGGGACGAGCGCAACGGCGGTGATCGAGACGAGAACGTAGATGAGTCCCGTGATCGACAACCCGGTCAGCATGATCCGCGGGAAGGTCGAGACGGGGTCTTTCGTCTCCTCCGCCATGTTGACCGAGTCCTCGAAGCCCACCATCGCGAAGAACGCCAGCGACGTCGCCGTGGTGACAGCGAGGAAGACGTTCTTGTCCTCGGGCGTGTCGAACGCGACGACGCGGGAGAAGTCGGCGTTTCCCTCGACGACCGCCCAGATGCCGACGAGGAGGACCAGCAGGAGCCCGGAGAGCTCGACCACGGTGAGGACGACGTTGGTGATGATCCCGTGGGCGACCCCACGGAGGTTGACCAGTGCGAGCGCGACCATGAACAGCAGGGCCACGATCAGGATGCCGCTGCTGTCCAGGTCGAGCCCGAAGCCCTGGTCGAGGCTGCGCGCGAAGACACGCGACGCGGTCGAGGCCGACGTGATCCCGGACGAGAGCACCGCGAACGCCACGAGGAACGTGAGGAAGTGGATCCCGAACGCCTTGTGGGTGTAGAGCGCCGCACCGGCGGCCTGGGGATACTTCGTCACGAGCTCGAGGTACGAGAACGCGGTCAGGGTCGCGATGGCGAAGGCGATGAGGAAGGGCAGCCACGCCGCGCCGCCGACCTCGGCCGCCACCTGCCCGGTGAGCGCATAGACGCCGGTGCCCAGGATGTCACCGACGATGAACAGCAGGAGGAGCCTGGGGGTGAGGAAGCGCCTGAGCTCCGTCGGCCGGCCCTCCTCCTGATCGGACGACGTGGACCCGGGCTCGGTGTCGCTCATGACACTCCTCCTCGTACGCCGGCAGCGCGTGGGTTCACTGTCGTGCGCCGTGGCGTCGGCCGCAACCCCCCACGCACAGAGAGGGGTTCGAACACGTGTTCGAACGAGGCGTATCCTGTCCGACGTGGGCGCGAACAGGCGATACGGCCAGGAGGAGCGTGCCGTCGCCCCGCCTCGTGAGGGGGGCGGAGTGAGGCACGTCTGGGTCTCGCTGAGCCGGTACGAGTCCGACGCCTACCCCGGTCTGGTGATCGAGTGGCGTCGCGAGTCGCAGGGCTGGGTCGCCCGAGTGGCGTTCGTCCCGGGCAAGGAGGGGGAGGGGACGTTGGTGGAGCAGTGGGTGTCCGCCAGCCGCCTGCGCCCCGCCGGTCCTCGACCGTCCGCCGGGTGACCGGTAGGGCTCAGCCGAGCTCCACCCGCCCCGCCGCAGCCACCAGTGCGTCCACCACGGCGGAGACGGCCAGGCCGGGCTCGCGCCGGTTCTGCCGGTGCCGGGCGATTACGCGACGCGAGCCCAGTCCCGGGAGCGCGACCACCTCGACGCCGGCGGGAAGGTCCTGGTGGAGCGCGAGCGCCGCCACCATGGCCACGCCCTCCCCGGCGGCCACCAGGGCGTACGCCGTCTCGAAGCTCGTGAACTGGTGGACCATCGTCAGCTGCCCTCCCAGCGTGCGCGCCAGGCGCTGCAGTGCTCGTGCCGCGGCCGTCTGAGGCTCGGCTCCGAGCCATCGGGCGTCCGCGAGGTCGGCGGCCTGGGTCGGCGTGGCGAACGAGGAGGGGATGACGGCGCGCCACGGCTCGTCGAGGAGGATCACGTCGTGAGTCCCGCGCGGCGCCGGTGAGACGGCCTCCTCGTCCTGCTCGACCAGCACGAGGTCGAGCTCGCCGGCCCGGAGCAGGCGGAGGGCGTCGTCCGGCTCGTGCTCCTCGACGGTGACCTCGATGCCGGGATAGGTCTCGCGGACCTGCCCGAGAGACGGGCCGACGATCGCCTGGATGGACGTCTGGAACGCCCCGAGCGCGACGCGCCCGGAGACGTCGCCGCTCAGGGTCGCGAGCGACTTGCGGGCTTCGACCAGCTCCGCCTCGATGCGTTCCGCGGTCTCGGCGAGGACGCGGCCGGCGGGGGTCAGCGTGACGCCGCGAGGACCGCGGTCCAGGACGTCCAGACCCTCCTCGGACTCGAGCCGTGCGATCTGCTGCGACACCGCCGACGGTGTGACGTTCAACTCGTCGGCGGCCGCCAGGATGCCGCCGGAGCGGTGGACGGCGAGGAGAACCGCGAGACGGCGGGGATCGATGGAGGCCATTTAGCAATACTAAACGGCTCATCAAGGATAGGTCGATTGTGCTTAACCCTTGCGCGACGCACACTGAGGGGGTCGCCGCAGTGAGACATCCGGTCGCCGACATCCCCTCATCCACGCACGATCTCTCGGAGCCGCACATGTTCTCCCTCGCCGACTTTGTCACCGCCCTCGGGTGGTTCGGCGCAGTCGCGGGCGCTGCCGCGTACCTTCTCGTCAGCCGCGGTCGCTGGAGCGCCGCCTCGGCGCGCTACCAGTCCGCCAACCTCCTCGGCGCCGGCCTGATGGGGGCGGTCGCGGCGTTCAACGGGATCTGGCCCTCCGCCGCGGCGAACCTCATCTGGGTCGTGATCGGCGGTCAGGCCCTGTGGGTGATCTTCGCGAAGAAGCAGGCGACGCAGCAGCCTGCCGCCACCGCGGAGGTCAGCCCTGTCGCGGCTCCGGTCGTCACCGCCGCACCCGCGTACGAGCAGCACGTCCTCGACGAGGTCTGGGACGAGCGCGACCCGACGCTGCAGATGAGCGTCGACGAGCTGACGGTCCTCACCTCGCAGCGCATGCCCGTCGCCGCCTGACCGCTCACCAGCCGCGTTCGCGCCACTGGGCCAGGTGGGGCCGCTCGGCGCCGAGCGTCGAGTCGTCACCGTGCCCGGGGTAGAACCACGTCTCGTCCGGCAGCTGGTCGAACACCTTGTGCTCGACGTCGCCGAGGAGCGTCACGAAGTCGTCGTGCGAGCCGGTCTTGCCGACCCCGCCCGGGAAGAGCGAGTCGCCGGTGAACAGGTGCGGCATCCCGTCGGGATCGTCGAACAGCAGGGCGATCGAGCCCGGCGTGTGCCCCACGAGGTGGATGACCTGGAGTCGTGACCGTCCGACGGAGATCTCCTCCCCGTCGGTGACGACGACGTCGATGGGGACGCCGATCTCCTCGGCGTCGTCGGCACCGGCGACGGTCCTGGCACCGGTCGCCGCCACGACCGCGGCCAGTGCCTGCCAGTGGTCGCCGTGCCGGTGCGTGGTCACGACCGTGGACAGACCGGCCTCGCCCACGACCTCGAGCAGCGTGTCGGCGTCGTTCGCCGCATCCACGAGCAGCTGCTCGTCGGTGTGACGGCAGCGCAGGACGTACGCGTTGTTGCTCATCGGGCCGACGGCGACCTTGGTGATGATGAGGTCGGCGAGCTCGCGGACGTGCGGCGTCCCGCCGACGGTGACCTTGCCGGTGTACGTCATCGTTCCTCCACGGTGCGGGTACGGCGCCGGCTCAACGCCACGGTCCGAGCTCGGGCAGGTCGCCGGCGGTGGTCAGGGACGGACCGACGATCCCACGGGTCACCCACGCGAGGAGGTCGGACTGCGTGCCCGACACCGTACGCCCACCGCCGTCGCCGACCCCGAAGCCGGAGTCGGTCGACCGCAGGGCGAGCAGCTCCCCAGCGCGGTCGCTCAGACCGCGGGTGGCGTCGTGCAGCGCGAGGGAGACCCACCCTTGCGGCCACTTCTCGGGCGTGTAGCCGAGGTCGAGGTCGTAGTGGTGGACGATCACCTCACCCGCCCGGAGCATGGGCACCCACGAGCCGGGGACCTCCTTGCCGCCCCGCGCGACGACCGTGCGGCCCCACGCCTCCTCCGGGAGCTGCCGCGCCGTGGTGATCCATCTCACCGACGCCTCCGTGAGGTCGTCCAGGAGCGCGTCGGCGTCGCGGTGGGCGCCGGCCTCGATGTCGGCGTCACGAGCGGCGGGGGAGCCGTACATGGGCGTCTCCTCCCCGGTCCGTGCCCACGTGAGCAGGTTGACGAGCGCGTCGGCGTTGCGGGCCAGGTGGGTGACGACGTGGCCGCGGGTCCATCCGGGGAGGAGGCTGGGCGCCCGCATGTCGGCGTCCTCGAGTGCGCCGAGCGCGAGCAGGAGGTCTCGCGTGCGGGAGTCCACCAGGTCCATCACGTCGTGGGGGGTCGCCATGGGATCACCATGCCAGGCCTGGCCGGTGACTGGTCAGCCGATTCCGTCAAGCATTCCTGTCAGGACCCGCCGGTACGATTGCAAGCGTGGGTCGAGTGCTGCCCGGGCGCTGGTCCGCGCCCTTCTCCTCGACTCGCGCGACCTCCAGGAAGGCTGATCAGGTGGCAGATCGACTGCTCATTCGCGGTGCCCGCGAGCACAACCTCAAGGATGTCTCCCTCGACCTCCCGCGGGACGCGATGATCGTCTTCACCGGCCTGTCCGGCTCCGGCAAGTCATCGCTGGCGTTCGACACGATCTTCGCCGAGGGCCAGCGCCGCTACGTCGAGAGCCTCTCCGCGTACGCGCGTCAGTTCCTCGGCCAGATGGACAAGCCCGACGTGGACTTCATCGAGGGCCTGTCGCCGGCGGTCTCCATCGACCAGAAGTCCACCTCGCGCAACCCGCGGTCCACCGTCGGCACGATCACCGAGGTGTACGACTACCTCCGTCTGCTGTACGCGCGGATCGGGCACCCGCACTGCCCCGTGTGCGGCGAGGCGATCACCAAGCAGACCCCGCAGCAGATCGTCGACCGCATCATGGCGCTCGAGGAGGGCACCCGCTTCCAGGTGCTGGCTCCGGTCATCAGGGGCCGCAAGGGCGAATACCTCGACCTGTTCCGCCAGCTTCAGTCGCAGGGCTACAGCCGGGTGCGCGTCGACGGCGAGGTCCGTAGCCTCGCCGACGACCCGCCGGCCCTGGCCAAGCAGAAGAAGCACCACATCGAGGTCGTCGTCGACCGCCTCGTCGTCAAGCCGACCTCGCAGCAGCGCATCACCGACTCCGTCGAGACCGCGCTCAACCTCGCCGACGGGCTCCTCCTGCTCGACTTCGTCGACCTGCCCGACGACGATCCGGGCCGCGTGCGCCGCTTCTCCGAAAAGCTGGCCTGCCCCAACGAGCACCCCCTCGCCGTCGATGAGCTCGAGCCGCGCTCTTTCTCCTTCAACGCCCCGTTCGGCGCGTGCCCCGAGTGCTCCGGCCTCGGCACCCGGATGGAGGTCGATCCTGAGCTGGTGGTCCCGGACCCCTCGCTGTCGCTCGACGACGGGGCCATCGCTCCGTGGTCGGCCGCGCACGTCGCCGACTACTTCGGCCGTCTGATCGACGCGTTGGCCGAGGAGCTCGACTTCACGACCTCCACTCCCTTCGAGGAGCTGCCGGCAGAAGCCCGCAAGGCGCTGCTCGAGGGACACCCGACGCAGGTCCACGTCCACTACCGCAACCGGTACGGGCGCGAGCGCTCGTACTGGAGCTCCTTCGAGGGTGTCATCCCGTACGTCGTGCGTCGGCACGCCGAGGCCGAGTCCGACACCACGCGGGAGCGCTTCGAGGATTACATGCGCGAGGTGCCCTGCCCGACCTGCGGTGGCACGCGGCTCAAGCCTGTGATCCTGGGGGTCACCGTCGCCTCGGCCACACAGGGCGAGAAGAACATCGCCGAGGTGTCCGCGCTGTCGATCGAGGAGGCCGCCCGATATCTCAGCGACCTCGAGATGTCCGAGCGTGAGAGCCAGATCGGCCAGCACGTCCTCAAGGAGATCCACGAGCGCCTGCGGTTCCTGCTCGACGTCGGCCTCGACTACCTGAGCCTGGACCGCGCGGCGGGGTCGCTGTCGGGCGGCGAGGCGCAGCGCATCCGTCTGGCGACCCAGATCGGCGCCGGTCTGGTCGGCGTCCTGTACGTCCTCGACGAGCCGTCGATCGGCCTTCACCAGCGTGACAACCACCGCCTCATCGAGACGCTGGTGCGCCTGCGTGACCTCGGCAACACGCTGATCGTGGTCGAGCACGACGAGGACACGATCCGGGCGTCCGACTGGGCCGTCGACATCGGTCCCGGTGCGGGGGAGCACGGTGGGCAGGTGATCGTCTCCGGCCCTGTCGAGGAGCTGTACGCGTCGGAGGAGTCGATCACCGGTGCCTACCTCTCCGGTCGTCGTGAGATCTCCGTACCGGCCGAGCGCCGCCCGCGACGCGAGGGTCACGAGCTCGTGGTGCGAGGCGCGCGCGAGCACAATCTCAAGGGCATCGACGTCACGTTCCCGCTCGGGCAGCTCGTCGCCGTGACGGGCGTGTCCGGCTCGGGCAAGTCGACGCTGGTCAACGACATCCTCTACACATCTCTCGCCCGGACGATCCACAACGCGCGCACCCTTCCAGGACGCCACAAGGACATCACCGGCGTCGAGCAGGTCGACAAGATCATCCACGTCGACCAGTCGCCGATCGGCCGGACGCCGCGATCCAACCCGGCGACCTACACGGGCGTCTGGGACCACGTGCGCAAGCTCTTCGCCGCGACGCCCGAGGCGAAGGTGAGGGGCTACCAGCAGGGACGCTTCTCGTTCAACGTCAAGGGCGGCCGGTGCGAGGCGTGTTCGGGTGACGGCACGATCAAGATCGAGATGAACTTCCTGCCCGACGTCTACGTGCCGTGCGAGGTCTGCCACGGGGCGCGCTACAACCGCGAGACGCTCGAGGTGCACTACAAGAGCAAGACCGTCGCCGAGGTCCTCGACATGCCGATCGAGGAGGCCAAGGAGTTCTTCCAGGCGATCCCGGCGATCGCACGCCACCTCAACACGCTGGTGGACGTGGGCCTCGGCTACGTCCGCCTCGGTCAGCCCGCGCCGACGCTGTCCGGTGGCGAGGCGCAGCGCGTCAAGCTCGCCGCCGAGCTCCAGAAGCGCCAGACCGGCCGCACGCTGTACGTCTTGGACGAGCCGACCACCGGTCTGCACTTCGAGGACATTCGCAAGCTGCTCGGCGTCCTGGGCCGGCTCGTCGACCAGGGCAACTCCGTGATCGTCATCGAGCACAACCTCGACGTCATCAAGACGGCCGACTGGTTGATCGACATGGGCCCCGACGGTGGCAACCGAGGAGGGACGCTGGTCGCGGAGGGCACGCCGGAGGACATCGCCGCGCACCCGGACAGCTACACCGGCCACTTCCTCAAGCCGCTCCTCGAGGGCCGTGAGGCGAAGCAGCCGTCCCTCCAGCCGGCGCTCGACGTGACGCCCGGCCGGATCCGTATGGGATCGGGCCGGACCGCGTCCGCGAAGGCGTCGGCCGCCGAGAAGCGTGCGGCGGCGCGCGCCGCCGCGCTGGAGACCGCCGCCGAGGGGGCCCCGACCACGAAGTCAGCGGCCAAGAAGTCGACAGTGAAGAAGCCCGCGGCGAAGAAGTCCGCGGCGAAGAAGACGGTCGCCAAGAAGGCCGCAGCCAAGAAGACGGCGGCCAAGAAGACCTCCTGACGGTTCGCCGTACGCCCGTGCAGCAGCGGGCACCATCGAGGGGGGCAGACCGTTGAACGTTCTACCGACACGACGACGTCCGACGAAGGGACCGACCGATGAGCGAGGGCACGATGAAGCGACGCACCGTGATCCAGGGAGTGGGCGTCCTGGGAGGTGTCGCCGTGACTGGTGGTCTTCTGGCCGCGTGCGGGGGCGAGGATGCGCCGTCCGGCTCCAGCACGACCAGCGCTCCGCCCGCCGGTGGCGCGACGACCGGTGGAGGCTCTGCGGGTGGCACCGAGCTCGGCGCGACCAGCGAGGTCCCGGTGGGCAGCGCACGCTTCTTCGAGGGCGAGAACGTCCTTGTCACGCAGCCGACCGAGGGCGAGTTCAAGGCCTTCTCCTCCGTCTGCACCCACCAGGGCTGCGCGGTGAGCAAGATCGACGACGACCTGATGGTGTGCCCGTGCCACGGGAGCGAGTTCTCGATCGAGGACGGGTCGGTGGAGCGGGGCCCCGCCAAGAAGCCGCTCGAGGCCCGCGAGGTCCGCGTCGAGGGCGACACGCTCTTCCTCGCCTGACCTCCCGGCCCCGCGGCCGGTGTCGGCGCCGCCTCGTACGCTTTGTCTGTGGCCGATCCAGCGACGTACCGTCCCGCACCGGGATCCATCCCCGATGCGCCGGGCGTCTACCGGTTCCGCGACGACAACCGGCAGGTCGTCTACGTCGGCAAGGCCAAGTCGCTGCGGTCGAGGCTCTCCTCCTACTTCCAGGACATCGCTCACCTCCACCCGCGCACCCAGCAGATGGTGACGACCGCGTCGAGCGTCGAGTGGACGGTCGTCTCCAACGAGGTGGAGGCACTCCAGCTCGAATACACGTGGATCAAGGAGTACGACCCGCGGTTCAACGTCAAATATCGCGACGACAAGTCCTATCCGTGGTTGGCCGTGACGCTCGACGAGGAGTTCCCCCGGGTGATGGTCGGGCGGGGTGCCAAGCGCAAGGGCGTGCGCTACTTCGGCCCCTACAGCCACGCGTGGGCGATCCGCGAGACCGTCGACCTGCTCCTGCGGGTCTTCCCGATGCGCTCGTGCACCAACGGCGTCTTCAAGCGGTCCGAGCAGATCGGACGGCCCTGCCTCCTGGGCTACATCGGCAAGTGCTCGGCGCCGTGCGTCGGTCGGGTCAGCCCCGAGGAGCACCGCGAGATCGTCGACGACTTCTGCTCGTTCCTGGCCGGCAACACGACGACCTACATCAAGCGGCTCGAGCGAGACATGCGGGCAGCCGCCGGTGAGCAGGAGTACGAGCGGGCGGCTCGCCTCCGTGACGACATCAACGCGCTGCGCAAGGCCCTCGACAAGAACGCCGTCGTGCTCGGTGACGGGACCGACGCCGACGTGATCGCCCTCGCCGACGACCCGCTCGAGGTCGGGGTGCAGATCTTCTCCGTCCGTGGTGGACGGGTCCGCGGTCAGCGTGGCTGGGTGGCGGACAAGACCGACGACGCGGGCACGGGAGAGATGGTCGAGCGAGCGATGATGAAGCTGTACGACGGCGAGCAGGCCGAGGCGATCCCGCGCGAGGTCCTCGTCCCGACACTGCCCGAGGACGCCGCCGCGGTCGCGGACTG
>NZ_JARBCJ010000008.1:0-39981 GCF_028803055.1 Mumia sp. | reverse complement strand
CTCCCGCTACTACCGCGAGCTCGCCGACGAGCTCGCGGTCATCGGCTGGAGTTCCTGCATCCTCGCCGCACGCGGCGTCGACCGTGACACCGAACGACCGTCCCGTGAGAACGACTGGGGGTACGCCGACCTCGCCTCGGCACTCGGTGACCACGTCGCCCGCGTCCGCGACCAGCACCCCGGCATCCCCGTCGTCCTTCTCGGACACAGCCTGGGCGGGCAGGTGGCGCTCGGACACCTGCTGTCGGGTGGCGATGCCGACGGACTCGTCCTCGCAGGAGCCTCCGAGCCCTACTTCCGGCGGTACGGAGGCCGGGGCTGGGGCCTCTGGGGCCTCGCCGCCGCCGTACCGTCGGTGACGGCGGCCTACGGCTACTGGCCGGCCTGGGGGTTCGGGGGCCCGCAGCCCAAGACTTTGATGCGGGAGTGGGCGCGGCTGGTGCGTCGCCGCCGGTTCCCCTATCCCGAGGGACCCCTTCCGCACGACGCGCTCGATCTGCCGACCTTCGTCCTCCAGGTCGAGGGCGACGAGCTCTCGGTCCCCCGCGCCGCCCGAGCGCTCGTGCGTGCCGTACGGGAGGAGTCGGTGACGTGGTGGGACTACCGCCGAGCCGACGCTCCCGCCGGGACGGAGATCGACCACCTCGCGTGGGCGAAGGCGCCCGCGCCGGCCGTGGCCGCGCTGCAGGACTGGTGGTCACGGGAGCGCGCCGCCGCCACCTCCCTCTGACCCTGGGGAGCCCGCGCGGGCCGGCGGGCAAATCGCGTCCGTCGGCACCGACCGGCGGACCGAGGTCCAGCCGATCGGCTGATGCGCCGACGTCACGCCAGACGGTGGGATGGACCTATGACGACGACATCAGCGCCCGCCATCGAGGTTCGTGGTCTGCGCAAGACGTACGGCCCGGTGGTGGCCGTCGACCACGTGGACCTCAGCGTGTCCGAGGGGGAGATCTTCGGCGTGCTCGGGCCGAACGGGTCGGGCAAGAGCACGACGGTCGAGTGCATCGCCGGGCTCCGTCGGCCCGACGCGGGCACGATCGGCGTGCTCGGACTGGACCCGGAGAAGGACCGCGACGCGCTGAAGCGCACGGTCGGGGTGCAGCTCCAGAGCGCCGGCCTCCAGCCGAAGCTACGCGTCCGCGAGGCGCTCGACCTGTTCGCCTCCTTCTACGACGACCCCCGTGACCCCGACGAGCTGGCCGAACGACTCGGCCTCACCGAGCGGATGGACCACCCGTGGCGCAAGCTGTCCGGCGGTCAGCAGCAGCGGCTGGCGATCGCGCTCGCTCTCGTCGGGCGGCCGCGGGTCGCACTCCTCGACGAGCTCAGCACCGGGCTCGACCCGGCCTCGCGCAGGGAGGTCTGGAAGCTGGTGGAGGAGGTGCGCGAGGAGGGCACGACCATCCTCCTCGTGACACATCTGATGGAGGAGGCGCAGCACCTGTGCGATCGGATCGCGCTCGTGCAGCAAGGGCGGATCCTCGTCGCCGACACCCCCGACGGGCTGATCAGCCGTACGGCGGCGCCGCTCGTGATGTCCTTCGGGACCGCCGTTCCCCTCGATCCCGCCCTCCTCACCGATGTCGCCGGTGTCGCCGACGTGATGGAGCGCGCCGAGCGGGTCCAGGTCGCCTGCGACGACAGCGCGGTGCTCCTCGTGCTCGACCGGCTCCGCGACGCCGGCGTCCGGCCCGAGCACCTGCGGATCACCGAGTCCTCCCTCGACGAGGCGTACCTCGACCTCATGACAGACGCCGACGAGAAGGAGACCGTCCGATGAGCACCGCCACGACCTCCCCCACCACCGCGATGCTGCGGACCGAGTCCCGGCTCATGCTGCGCGAGCCGGGCGCGATGTTCTGGATCGTGCTCTTCCCGACCATCCTGCTGTCCATCCTCGGTGCGATCCCGTCCTTCCGGGAGCCGGACGAGAGCCTCGGCGGGATCCGCGTCATCGACCTGTACGTGCCGATCGCCATCTTGCTGTCGGCGATCATGGCGTCGCTGATGTCCATGCCCACGATCATCTCGGGGTATCGCGAGAACCAGGTGCTGCGACGGTACGCGACGACTCCGGCCAAGCCGACGCAGATCCTCATGGCCCAGTGGGTGCTGCACGGTGCCGGCATCCTCGCGGGATCGGTGCTGGCGATCGGCGTTGGCCGTCTCGTCTTCGACGTCGCCCTGCCCGGCGCGCCGCTGACGTACCTGGGGATCTTCGTCCTCGTGGTCCTCGCGAACCTGTCGACGGGTGGGCTCATCTCAGGACTGGCACCGTCGACCAAGGCGTCCGCGGCGATCGGGACGGTCGTGTTCTTCCCGTCCATGTTCACCTCGGGCGTCTGGCTGCCGGTCACCGTCCTGCCGGGCCTGCTGGGCGACATCGTCGCGTTGACGCCGAACGGCGCGGCGGCGCTCGCGCTCGACGAGGCGGCGGCGGGTCGGACACCGGAGCTGCTGCACGTCGTGGTGCTGCTCGTCTGGACGGTGGGGCTCGGGTCGTTGGCTGCGCGATACTTCCGTTGGGAGTGAACCGGATGCGACGGGCGACGGAGTGCACATGAACGACCTCTCGGCACGGATCGAGCGCCGGTGGAGCGTCCTCCTCCGGTACGGGGCGTATCCCCTCCTCGTCCTGTCGCTCGCCCTCGCCGTCCCGCTCGCCCAGGCGGTCGGGACGGCGGACCGGCTCCCGCTCCTGGCCGCGCTCACCGTCGTCGCGGGGCTCGCCCACTGGTGGTGCGTCTCCCGGCGGTGGCAGGAGCCGCTCGACGACTGGCTCGGAAAGGCGTACGTCGTGGCCCGTACGGGCCTCGCGTTCGTGCTCTCCTGGCTGAACCCGTTCTTCAGCATCTACGCGTCGATCGGCTACTACGACGCCTCGGTGTTCCTCCGCAAGCGCGCCACGTGGGCGGTGCTGCTCGTCACCGCGGCCACGATGGCGGGAGCGCAGTCGGGCGGTCTCCCGCCCCAGAGCGCGGGCCAGGCGGCCGCGTTCGCCGGGCTGTTCGTGCTCAACGCCGGTCTCGTCCTCCTGTTCACGGCGATCTCGCACAACGAGTCGGACCTTGCTGAGGAGCGCTCGACGACGATCACCGCGCTCGAGGAGGCGCTGCGCGAGAACGCCGCCCTGCAGGAGTCGCTCACAGCGAGGGCGCGCGAGGCCGGCATCCATGAGGAGCGTGAGCGTCTGGCCGCCGAGATCCACGACACCATTGCCCAGGGTCTTGCCGGGATCGTGACGCAGCTCCAGGCCGCCGAGGACAGCCCTGACGACGACGCCGCCGCCGCACACCGCAAGCGCGCCGCGGAGCTCGCCCGTGCCTCCCTCGAGGAGGCACGGCGCTCGGTCCAGGCCCTCAGCCCTGCCGCGCTCGACCATCTCGACCTCGTGGACGCGGTCCGTCTGCGCACCGGCGAGTGGTCGGCGGAGACCGGGGTCGACACCGAGCTCGTGGTGACGGGTACCCCGACGCGGGTCGACGCCGCCGCCGAGGCCGTCGTGCTCCGCGTCGTCCAGGAGTCGTTGACCAACGTCGGACGGCACGCGCGAGCCTCGCGGGTCGGCGTGACGCTCTCCTACACCGACGACGAGACCATCCTCGACGTGCGCGACGACGGCCGAGGGTTCGACGTCTCCCGGGTGGTCGGCGGTGACGGCAGAGGGTTCGGGATCATCGGCATGCGGCGGCGCGCCGAGCGGGCGGGCGGGGCGCTGATCGTCGAGTCGGAGCGCGGAGGTGGGACGGCGGTCTCGCTCCGCATCCCGTCGGAGGCACCATGATCGAGTCCGTGCTCCGCCTCGTCCTGGTCGACGACCATCCTGTGGTCCGCGACGGTCTGCGCGGCATGCTCGAGGGGGCGGGCGAGTTCGCGGTCGTCGGCGAGGCGTCCGACGGACCGGCAGGTGTGAGACTCGCGATGACGCACCGGCCCGACGTCGTCCTGATGGATCTGCGGATGCCGGGAGGGGGCGGGGTGGACGCGATCTCCGCGCTGCACCAGCGGGGATTCGCAGGGCGCATCCTCGTCCTCACCACGTACGACTCCGACCGAGACATCATGGCGGCCCTCGATGCGGGCGCTACCGGCTATCTCCTCAAGGACGCCCGCCGCGACGATCTCTTCGCGGCGATCCGCGCCGCCGCACGCGGTGAGTCGGTCCTCTCCCCCGCGGTGGCGACCCGCGTGGTCTCACGCGTGCGCTCCCGGTCGCAGGAGCTGAGTCCGCGCGAGGCGGAGGTCCTGGCCCTCGTCGCGAAGGGCCGCCCGAACCGCGAGATCGCGAAGACGCTCTTCGTGAGCGAGGCCACCGTCAAGACGCACCTCGGGCACGTCTACGAGAAGCTCGGCGTCAAGGACCGCGCCGCCGCCGTCGCCACCGCGTACGAGCGGGGCCTCCTCGGCGGCTCCTGACGCCGGGCGGCTGCCGTCAGGCGCCCGGGATCGGGACCGACGGGTCGTACGGGACGCGGGTGTAGCAGAACGTGCCGATGTCGAGGTGGCTGATCGTGCGGTCCTCGCGTCGCACGACCTGGAGAGGCTCCCCCAGCGAGTAGCCGCTCAGCCCGATCCAGCGATCGACTCCGTCGGGCGCGAACGTGAACGCCCTGCCCCCGTCGGCGGCCAGCACGAGGACGTTGCCGTCGTAGGCCATCGTGAACGGCTGGTGACCCCAGTGCCAGGTGCCGAGGAGCTCACGGACGCCCTCGGGCAGCTCGCGGGTCGGTGTCCACTCCGGGGCGATGACCGGCTCGTGCGCAAGGACGGTCTCGATCAGCGTGCGCGGCAGGTCGCCCACGTCCAGTCCGTACGCGGTGTTCGCCAGCACGACGGCGCCGACGCCGCTGTCACGGTCCACGTACGCACCGGCGAGGAATCCAGGCATCGATCCGCCGTGACCGACCAGGACGCGCTCCCCCGCAACCGACAGCCGCAGGCCCAGCCCGTACGCGCCCGCGCCCTTCTCGTCCGGGTCGGCAGACTGCGGCGTGGTCATCGCGGTGATCGCGTGATCGCTGAGCAGTGTCGGGCGGGCGAGCTCCCCGAGCCACCGGCACAGGTCGGCCGGTGTGCTCCAGAGCTGGCCTGCCGGGGCCATGGCGCCGGTGTCCTGGAGCGGCTCGGCGACGAGCATGCCCGTGAGGGCCTCGACCGAGTAGCCGTCCGCGTGCGGTGCAGCAGCGGCGTACGTCGTGCGGGACATGCCGAGCGGAGCCAGGATGCGCTCGGTCAGCACGTCCGCCCACGGCGCGCCGCGAAGCGCCTCCACCACGCGGCCGAGGATCGCGTAGGAGAGGTTCGAGTAGTGGTACCGCTCCCCCGGCGCGAGGACACGCGAGGCGTTGGCGTTCGCGCCCACCAGCGCCTCGTAGGAGCCACCGGGGCTGCGCTCCCACCACGGGCCGGCGGGCTCCGCCGGCAGACCGGCCGCGTGCGAGAGCAGGCCACGGATCGTGGCCTCGGCGAAGGGACCCTCGGGGACGTACATGGCGACGGTGTCTGCCAGGTCGAGCGCGCCTTCGTCAGCCAGCTGCATCACGAGCGCAGCAGTGAGCGTCTTGGTGAGGGACCCGATGCGGTACTGGGTCGCGGGAGCCGGTCGCGCGGTCTCTCCGGCGCGCACCGACGTCCCCCGCGCGCCGTGCCACACGACCGACCCGTCGCGGACGACGGCCGCGCTGAGGGACGGCGCGCGGCTGGTCGCCTGTGCCGACGCCACGGCGGCGTGGAGGTGGAGAGCGGTCGGAGGGAGGACGGGGTCGGTCTGTCCGGTCACTCCGCGAATGCTTCCGGAGGCGGGCATGCGCACGCAAGGTTGCGGTCGCCGTAGGCCTGGTCGATCCGGGCGACCGTCGGCCAGTACTTGTCGACGTGGCTCCCGGTCGGGAAGGCGCCGAGGTCACGGTCGTACGGGCGGTCCCACTCACCTGCCAGCGCCTTGAGCGTGTGCGGAGCGCGACGCAGCGCGCTCTCCCCCAGCGCCACCTCGCCCCGCGCGACGGTCTCGGCCTCGGCTCGGATCGCGATCATCGCCTCGCAGAACCGGTCGATCTCGGCCAGCGACTCCGACTCCGTCGGCTCGACCATCAGCGTGCCGGCGACCGGGAAGCTCATGGTGGGAGCGTGGAATCCGTAGTCGATCAGCCGCTTCGCCACGTCGTCGACACTGACGCCGCTCGCCTTCGTCAGCGGGCGGACGTCGAGGATGCACTCGTGCGCGACCAGCCCGTGGTCGCCGGCGTACAGCACGGGGAAGTGCTCACCGAGGCGGTGCGCCACGTAGTTCGCGTTGAGCACGGCGACCGAGGTGGCCTCGGTGAGTCCCTGAGCGCCCATGAGGGCGACGTAGGCCCAGGAGATCTGCAGGATCCCGGCCGAGCCGTACGGGGCGGAGCTGATCGCCCCGATCCCCTCGCGGTCCTCGGCGAGCGGTGCCATCGGGTGGCTCGGCAGGAACGGCTTGAGGTGCTCGGCCACCGCGACGGGACCCACACCGGGTCCGCCTCCGCCGTGCGGGATGCAGAAGGTCTTGTGGAGGTTGAGGTGGGAGACGTCGCCGCCGAACTCACCCGGTTTGGCATGCCCGAGGAGCGCGTTGAGGTTGGCACCGTCGACGTACACCTGGCCGCCCGCACCGTGCACCACGTCGCACAGCTCGGTGATCCCGTGCTCGTAGACGCCGTGGGTCGACGGATAGGTGACCATGATCGCGGCGAGGTCGTCGGCGTGCTCGGTGCACTTGGCGCGCAGGTCGGCGAGGTCGACCTCGCCGTCGTCGGCAGCCTTGACCACGACGACGCGCATGCCGGCCATCACCGCCGACGCGGCGTTGGTCCCGTGCGCGGAGGATGGGATCAGGCAGACGTCACGGTGCACGTCGCCGCGGCTGCGGTGGTAGCCGCGGATCGCCAGCAGCCCTGCGAGCTCGCCCTGCGACCCGGCGTTGGGCTGCACCGACACCGCGGCGTAGCCCGTCACCTCCGCGAGCCAGGACTCCAGCTGCTTGACCAGCCGCAGCGTGCCCTGGGCGTCCTCGCCGGGAACGAACGGGTGGAGGTCGGCGAACTCCGGCCAGCTCACCGGCTCCATCTCGGTGGTCGCGTTGAGCTTCATCGTGCAGGAGCCGAGCGGGATCATGCCCCGGTCGAGCGCGTAGTCGCGGTCGGCGAGCCGCGTCACGTAGCGCAGCATCTCGGTCTCGGAGTGGTGGGTGTTGAAGACCGGGTGCTCGAGGAAGCCGCCCTCGCGCTCGAGTGCCTGCGGCAGGGAGTCGCGGGCGGCGGCGTCGATCGCGGGCAGGTCGAGTCCGTCGATCCCGAAGGCCTCCCACACCGCCTCGAGGTGCGACGGCGTCGTGACCTCCGAGGTCGAGATCGCCACCTGGTCGGCGTCGACGCGCCGTAGGTGGATACCGCGGGCCCGGGCTGCGCTCACGACGTCGTCGGACCGGCCGGGAACCCTGGTGAGGACGGTGTCGAAGAACGTCTCGTGCACGACCTCGACGTCACCCGCGCGCAGCCCTTCGGCGAGCACGGCCGCGGACCGGTGCACCCGGTAGGCGATCTGCCGGAGGCCCTCGGGCCCGTGGAAGACCGCGTACATCGACGCCACCACGGCGAGGAGCACCTGCGCCGTGCAGATGTTGGACGTCGCGCGGTCGCGGCGGATGTGCTGCTCGCGGGTCTGCAGCGCGAGCCGGTACGCCGGGCGGCCCTCGGCATCCACGGACACGCCGACCAGACGGCCGGGCAGATGGCGCTCGAGCCCGTCCTTGACGGCGATGAACCCGGCGTGAGGGCCTCCGTAGAACATCGGCACGCCGAAGCGCTGGCTCGAACCCACCACGACGTCGGCGCCGAGCGACCCGGGCGAGGCGAGGAGCGTCGACGCGAGCGGGTCGACGGTGACGACCGCGAGACCGCCACGCTCGTGCACGGCGGCGATGACGTCGCTGGGATCGACGATCGCGCCGTCGTGGCGAGGGTAGGCGACGAGCGCACCGCAGAGGTCGACGTCGGGAAGTCCCCCGGAGAGGTCGGCCTCGACGAGCGGGATGCCCATCGCCTCGGCACGCGTACGGACGACGGCGAGCGTCTGGGGAAGGCAACCGGTGTCGACCACGAACGGCTTGGTGGCGTTGGCGCGCACGGCCCGGCGCGTCAGCGTCATGGCCTCGGCCGCCGCCGTGCCCTCGTCCAGGAGCGAGGCGTTGGCGGTCGGGAGCCCGGCGAGGTCGGCGACCATCGTCTGGAAGTTGATCAGGGCTTCGAGCCGCCCCTGCGAGATCTCGGGCTGGTACGGCGTGTACGCCGTGTACCAGCGGGGGTCCTCGAGCACGTTGCGACGGATGACCGCCGGTGTGACGGTCGGGTGGTAGCCCAGACCGATCATCGCGACACCGGGGTTGTTCTGGTCGGCGAGCTGGCGAAGCGCGCCGGTCACCTGCGGCTCCGACAGCGCCGGCAGCAACGACAGGGTCTCGCCGAGACGGATCCCCTTGGGTACGGCTGCAGACATCAGGTCGTCGAGGCTGCGATAACCCAGCGCCTCGAGCATCGTCGCCTGCTCGGCGGCGTCAGGGCCGATGTGGCGGGTGGCGAACGGTGCTGCGCCGGCCAGCTCGGACAGCGTGGGCCGTGCTGGCCCGGAAAGGGACGTGGACTGGTCGCTCATCGGCGATCTCCCGCAGGCTCGGGTGGGTCGGTCAACCCTCCCCCTCTGTCACGCGTCGTCACGCTTCAGAGTGCCTGGGTCACGCGGTCCTGGTGCCTGAGAGGTTCCGGGGAGGAATTGCCCCTTCGGCGCCGCGACGCTCGCGGGCTCTCCCGCGTGACGTGTTCGGCCGTACCCGGCCAGGCTAGCACCGCCGGGCCGGACAGCGGAGGCCGTGCGTCAGCCGACGCGACGCGCCTTGCGGCGCGCAGCCAGCTCGTCGTCGGGATCGGCCCCGGTGACGATGCGCTCGCTCGGAAGGTCGGAGAGCGTGCCCTCGATCTCGCGCCAGACCCCACCGATCGCGATGCCGAAGACACCCTGGCCGCCCTGGAGCAGATCGATGACCTCGTCGGCCGAGCGGCACTCGTACACCGACACTCCGTCGCTCATCAGGGTCACGCTGGTCAGGTCGTCGGTGCCGCGCTCACGGAGGTGCTGGATCGCCGTGCGGATCTGCTGGAGCGAGATGCCGGCGTCCAGGAGGCGCTTGATGATCTTGAGCAGGAGCACGTCGCGGAACGAGTAGAGCCGCTGGGTGCCCGAGCCGCTGGCATCCCGTATCGACGGCTCCACGAGCTGCGTGCGCGCCCAGTAGTCGAGCTGCCGGTAGGTGATCCCCGCCGCCTTGCACGCGTTCGGCCCACGGAAGCCCGTGTCCTCCGGGACTCTCGCCACGTCGTCGTCGAAGAGGAGGCCCTGATCGCTGGCCGCCTCACGCGCCGCGGCGACACCCTCGTCGTGCTGGGTCGTCGAGTTCTGCTTGCCGCTCACCGGAGCCTCCGTCTCGCACCATCATCTGCCCGTTCAAAGTAGGGCCGCTCCCCCGGGGGGTCAACGACATCGGCCGCGACTCGCCGGGATGACCCTGAACCTCGAGTCCAGGATGACTTTTGGGGTCAGGAACCTCCCTGCTCGAAGTCCTCGGGCGTGATCTCGTCGAGGAACTCTCGGAACTTCTCGACCTCTTCCTCCTCCTCGTCAGGCACACCCACCGAGGACTCGGTCAAGACGTCCTCGTCGCAGTAGATCGGCGTGCCTGTGCGCAGCGCGAGCGCGATGGAGTCGGACGGGCGCGCCTCCACCTCCGCGCCCGAGGCGAAGACCAGGACGGCATAGAAGACGTGGTCCTTGACCTCGGTGATGCGCACCTCGGTGAGCTCGTCCCCGAGCGCCTCGATGACCTCCTTGAGGAGGTCGTGCGTCAACGGCCGGGGCGGCACCACACCCTGCTGGGCGAAGGCGATCGCCGTCGCCTCGACCGCACCGATCCAGATGGGTAGGTAGCGCGGCCCCGAGACCTCACGGAGCAGCACCAGAGGATTGTTGGTGGGCATCTCCACCCGAACGCCGACAACATCGAGCTCCCGCACGAGACTCAGCCTACCCCCGGTGGCGCAGTCCGTTCTTGACGAGCATCGTGTGGAGCAGCACCGAGAGCGACGCGATGTTGCGCGCGGTCTCGTCGGCCCTTGCCGCAGACTCCGGATCGCGCCGCCGTCGCAGGGGCTCGACGATCTGCTCGAGCATGCTCACCTCGCGGTCGGCAGCGGTACGGATCGAGCGCAGGTGCCGCGGCTCCAGCCCGAAGGCCGCGAGCTCGCCGAGCGTCTTGGCGATCACGACGTCGGCCTCGGTGAAGTGCCCGGACGAAGGGGCGACCAGACCGTACTGCTCCGCCTCGTCCAGCAGATCCTCGTCGATCTCGGACGCCTGCAGCAGCTCGGAGCGTCGGAACCGGATGTCCTTCGGGCTGCTCGCGAACGTGTCAGGCCCAGGCAGCCCGTCCGAGGACATGATCACCCGTGGCACCTGAAGGGTCCCCTCGTCGTCGGAGGAGAGGATCCCCCGGTCGAGGTCGTCCAGCTTCTGCCGGATGACCTTCAGCGGCCAGTACGTGTCCCGCTGCACGCGCAGCACGAGGTGCAGGCGCTCGACGTCGGCCCGGGAGAACTTCCGGTAGCCCGACGGCGTCCGCTCCGGCTCCACCAGGCCCTCGGTCTCGAGATAACGGATCTTGGAGATCGAGATGTCCGGAAAGTCCGTACGAAGCTCGTCGAGCACCTCCCCGATGCTCAACCGCGCGGCGTTCGGCGCGGCCTGGGTCACGAAGCGGTGCTCCCCGCGGCGCTCGGGTAGTAGACCAGGCGGAACTTCCCGATCTGCACCTCGTCGCGGCTGCTGAGCAGGACGTCGTCGATCCGGTCGCGGTTGACGTAGGTCCCGTTGAGGCTGCCGACGTCGCTCACGGTGAAGCCCTCCTCGGTACGCCGGAACACGGCGTGACGCCGCGACACGGTCACGTCGTCGAGGAAGATGTCACTGTCGGGGTGAGGTCCCGCCGACACCTCTTCGGTGTCGAGGAGGAAGCGCGAGCCGGCACTCGGCCCCCGCTGGACGACCAGGAGGGCCGAGCCCGGCGGCAGCGCATCGAGCGCCGCCGCGTCGTCCGCACTCAACCCACCGCCCGACCCGAGGTCGGTGTCCGACGTCGGGGGCAACGAGATGGTCGACGTCGTCTCAGACGGGCTCTCGGGGACGTCCTGGTTCGGCTCGTCCTCGTTCGTGCGCGACATTGGCGGGGATCCCCTTCGCTACTCTCAACCGGTGCTTCAGGTTGACGACTGTTGCATGAAACCTACGTGCCCGCCGTGGGGCGGTCAACCGACACACGGGACCACGGCGGGGCCGATCAGGACTCGGTCGCCGCCCCGTACGCGGCGGCGTCCATCAGACCGTCGAGCGCCGCCGGATCGGCGACCCGGACCGTGATCAGCCAGCCCTGGCCGTAGGGGTCGGCGTTGACCGTCTCCGGGCTCGCCTCGAGCGTATCGTTGACCGACACGATCTCGCCGGTGACCGGCGCAAAGAGGTCGCTCACCGACTTCGTCGACTCGAGCTCTCCGATCACCGCGCCCGCCTCGACCGTGTCGCCGACCGCCGGCAGCTGCAGGTAGACGATGTCTCCCAGCTGGTCCTGCGCGTAGTCGGTGATCCCGATCGTCGCGGTGTCGCCGTCGAGCCGGATCCACTCGTGGTCGGCGCTGTACTGGAGGTCTTCGGGGATCACGGTCACTCCTCGTCGTCAACGTGCGGGCCGAGCGTACTCGGCCTCGCGCTCCTCGGCCAGTGCGGTGATCTCGAGGGACTTCGTCTGCTCGACGGCGACGTCGCCACCGAGTGCCTCCACCTGGTCGACGAGCCCGCCTCGGAACACCACGGCCTGGTCCAGCGTATGGGAGTCGCCGATCGCCTCGATCACGAAGGGTCGCTTCACCTCGCGGCCGTCGATGCGGACCCCGCCCTCGGGCGAGTCGGTGACGTAGGACTGGGCGACGACCCGGACCACGCCGTTGACCTGGATCGACTCTGCCCCGGCGTCGCGAAGCTCCTCGATGGCGTTGAGGAGCGTGCTCGCCCCGACCGTGGAGTCAGGGTCCTCGATCGTGATCACGACGCCTGGTCCGACGGTCGGTACCGTCCCCGCCAGGATGGCCAGCGTGTCGGCCGCCTTGCGGGTCTCCTCGATCGCGGCCTGGTTGCGCTCGGAGCTCTGCTGGAGACGTCGTTGCGTCGCGGACAGGTCGGCGCGCTGCTGCGTCAACCGGTCTTCGGTGCTGTCGAGGGTCTCGAGGAGGTTCACGAGCTCGTCGCGGCGCATGCCGGCGTAGCCGTCGTCGTTGGCCGAGCGGACCTGGGTGACCGCAGCGAATCCCAGCACGAGGAACAGCGCGGCCACGACCCACTGGCCGCGGGTCGGACGCCCGGTGAGGGCGTGCCTGACGCGCGCCCAGGCCTTCGCCGAGTCGGGTGCCTGGCGCTCACTCATGACTCTGCCTAGGCATGGAAGAGGTGCCTCCTGATCGCTGCGGCGTTGGAGAAGATCCTGATCCCGAGCACGACGATGACGCCCGTCGAGAGCTGGGACCCGACTCCGAGCTGGTCGCCGACGAACACGATGAGCGCCGCGATCAGCACGTTGGAGATGAACGAGACCACGAAGACCTTGTCGTCGAAGCGTCCGTCGAGGTACGCCCGGATCGCACCGAACACCGCGTCGAGGGCGGCGACGACCGCGATCGGGAGGTACGGCTGGAGGCCGGCGGGCACGGTCGGCTCGAAGAGGAGCCCCAACGCGGCTCCGACCACGAGGCCGAGGACGGCGATCACTTCTCCTCCACCTCCAGCACCTTTGCGTTGCGGATCGTCGAGGCGCGACGGGGCGCCGCGGGGAGGGTGGCCTCGGTGCGCGCGCTCACGTCGAACCGCATATCGAAATTCTCCTTCAGTCCACTCCAGGCCTGCGCCGCAGGGGTCTCGGCGAAGTTGGCGGGAAGCGTACGCGGGTTTCCGATCGCGGTCACGACGTACGGGCTCGTGAGCGAGCGGTAGTTGACCGTGATGCCTTCTCCGGCAGAACGGATCGGGGACATCGCGGTCAGCCTGTTGCCGTTGATCGCGATCGCCTCCGCACCGGCCTGCCACAGCCCGTTGACCAGGAGCTGGAGGTCTTTGTCGCGAACCCGCTCAGCACTGCCTGCGTCGGCGTCCGGTGCCCCGTCGACGGTGACGCGCAGCGCCGGGCCGGTCACGGCCACCGTGCCGACGACGGCGGCCTGCTCGCGAGCCCTCGCCAGCGCCTCGGCCCCCGACTCCTCACGTCGGAGCCGTGCCACCGACCCGCTCAGCGCGGCGACGTCCTCCTGCAAGGCGGCGATCTCGGTCCTGCGCTGGTCGATCTGGCCGGTCAGCACGGCGCGCTCGGTCTCGACGGCCGGGCGGCTCGCTCGGGTCTGGAGCAGGGCGAGAGTGATGAGCAGGGTGAAGAACGCCACCACCGCGATGGCGGCCAGACGCCCGCGCGACGTGCGAGCGTGCGGCGCGTGGGTGTAGTAGTCGTCGTCGAGCGGGTTGTCGGTGATGGTCTGCAGGAGCGTCATGGAGTTGCCCGTGACGTCCCCCGACGTCGTGCTGCGGTCCGTCACGGCGCTCCTAGCGGGCCTTCACCGGCGGCATGGTCGTCATCAGACGTCTTACCTGCCAGACGTAGAGCAGACCGGCCCAGCAGTAGAGTGCGACGCCCCAGATCGCGAACGCCCAGCCGAAGACGCGGGCCAGGCCGGCGACCGTGCCGGTGTCGTCACCGAGGAGCAGCAGCGGGAACGCGTACAGGAGGCCGGCGGTCGCGGCCTTGCCGAGGAAGTGCACCGGCAGCGAGCTGTAGCCGCGGGTCCGCAGGAACGGCACGAGCGCGAACAGCATGAGGTCGCGCAGCGGCAGGATGAGGGCCAGCCACCACGGGATGATGTCGCGCATCGCGAGACCGAAGACCACGGCCAGGATGTAGAGCCGGTCGGCGATCGGGTCGAGCAGCGCGCCGAGCTTGGAGGTCTGGCCGAGCCGCCTCGCGAGGTAGCCGTCGAGGTAGTCGGTGATGCCCGAGACCACGAGCACGACGAGGGCCAGGACGTCCTCCTCAGGGCCGAGGACCAGCCACAAGAAGACCGGCACGCCGAGGAGGCGGACGACACTGAGCGCGTTGGGGATCGTCAGGACACGCTCGGCACTCGAGGCGTTCGGGGCGGCGGTCACTGGGTTCCTTCACTCGAGAGGCGTCGCTGACGCGGGAGTCACGGCCGACCCCAGACTAACCGCTGCCCATACGCGCTCGGTGGATCACCTGACGAACCCGGCGCTTGCACCGCCGTGAGGGCTGCGAGACTGTGAGCACAACTCAAGAGAATCGATGGAGGACACGTGGCTGAGTACACCTTGCCCGATCTGCCGTACGACTACGGAGCTCTCGAGCCGTACATCTCCGGCAAGATCATGGAGCTGCACCACGACAAGCACCACCAGACGTACGTCAACGGCGCCAACCAGGCGCTGGAGCAGATGGCCGAGGCCCGCGACACCAACGGGCTGTCGACTGTCAACCTCCTGGAGAAGAACCTCGCGTTCAACCTCGCCGGACACGTGAACCACTCGGTGTTCTGGCCCAACATGTCGCCCGACGGCGGCGACAAGCCCGATGGCGAGCTGGGTGCTGCGATCGACAGCTTCTTCGGGTCGTTCGACAAGTTCCGCGCCCACTTCGAGGCGACGGCACTCGGTATCCAGGGCTCCGGCTGGTCCATCCTGGCCTGGGAGACGCTGGGTCAGCGCCCGATCATCTGCCAGCTGTACGACCACCAGGGCAATTTGCCGGTCGGACTGGTCCCGCTCCTCATGCTCGACATGTGGGAGCACGCGTTCTACCTGCAGTACCAGAACGTCAAGGCGGACTACGTCAAGGCATGGTGGAACGTCGTCAACTGGGCGGACGTCCAGGCCCGGTTCGAGGCAGCGCGCACGAACACCACGTCGCTCTACGTGCCGTGACCGCACGCGCAGCGTGCTGAGGCGTTAGCCGCCTCAGCGGTCGGGAGCCCGGTCGGCCTTCGGGTCGGTCCGGGCTCCTGCCGTCTCCTCGGTCCTCTCCCCCGGGCCGCGCCTCGGGCGCTGCTCGGCGAGCTGCGCGAGATAGGCGTTGTACGCCGTCAGGTCGGCGTCGTCGTTCTGGTTCGCACTGCGATCGTGACGCACCGCCTCACGCGCGTCCGACCGGAACCACTGGACGAACAGGGCGCCCATCACGAGCACCAGCGGCACCTCGCCCATCGCCCAGGCGATCCCGCCGCCGAGATACTGGTCCTCCAGCAGGTCGGTGGCGTACGGGCGGTCGAGCGAGGTGTAGTAGCCGCCCGCGACGACCGTCGTCATCGCCATCAACGCGATCGAGAAGAACGCGTGGAACGGGATCGTCACCAGGAGGATCACGAACCGCCAGAGGGGGGCGAGCCGCCGCGGAGACGGGTCGACCCCAATGATCACGTAGTAGAACAGCGCGCCTGCGGCGAGGAAGTGCAGCTCCATCAGCCCGTGGCCGATGTGGCTCTCCATCGCGTTCTCGAAGATGGGGGTGAAGTAGAGCCCGTACAGGCTGCCGACGAAGATCGCCGCGGCGAACAGCGGGAACGTCACGACGCTGACGAAGCGTGAGTGCAGCAACGAGACGAGCATCGCGCGCGGGGACACGTCGCCCTTCTGCCTCGGACCAGGGAGCGTCCGCAGCGCCAGCGTCACCGGCGCACCGAGGACGAGCAGGATCGGCGCGACCATGCTCAGCACCATGTGCGACACCATGTGGGCGCTGAACAGGACGTGCGAGTAGACGCCCAGGCCGCCGAAGGTCGCCCAGGCGACCATGAGCAGGCCCGACATCCAGGCGATCGTGCGTCCGAGCGGCCACGTGTCGCCGCGACGGCGCATCACCCGCAGGCCCGCGACGTACAGGGCGAGCCCGAGCCCGACGACGGCGAGCCCGACGCCGTTGGCGGTGAACCCCCAGACGAGGTGCCACAGCGTCGGCGCCGGCGGGAGCGCCCCACCGAGGATCGCCTCGGCGGGCGACTGGTAGAGGTCGGCCGGCCGCGGGGTGGGGGTACGGGACAGGGCGACTGCGACCGCGACCGTCATCCCCATCACGAGGAGCTCGACCGCGGCGACGCGGAGGAACAGGTAGCGGGCGCGCCCCTGTGCGGGCCCGTCCTCGACGAGACCGCCGGAGCGCTCGAGCGCGACGACCGTACGGCGACGGTGCAGGAGGCCGATCATCGCGAGGACGACGAACGCAGCGACCTTCGCCCACACCAGCAGCGCGTACTGCGAGTCGAGGTCGCCGAGGTCCTGGAGGCGGGTCGCCGCGTTGACCACTCCGGAGATCCCGATGATGACCACGCACCACAGCGCGAGCGTCGAGAACCGCGACACGCCGGCCGGCAGCCGCCGGCTCCCGCGGAGCGCGATCCACGCCAGCCCGGCGAGGCCGCCGACCCAGAGCGCGGCGCCGGCGAGGTGCAGCAGCATGCTGACCACGGCCAGGTCGTGGGACCCCGATCCGGCGGCATGTCCCGAGAGGGCCTGCGGGACGAACCCTCCGAGAGCGAGCCCGAGCAGGAGCGCCGTGGCCCTGACGCTGAAGGTGCGGCGGGCGAGGACGGCCACCAGCAGTGCGATCACCGCTTGCGCGACCAGCGCCCAGCCCAGCGAGGAACCGTCGAAGAACTGTGTCAGGACGCTCCACGAGAGCTCGTCGACGCCGATGAGGAGGGTCGCGGCGGCGTTCAGCGCGAAGAGGACGAGAGCGGCGGCGGCCCAGACGAGGGCAGCGACAGCCGCCCGGCGTACGGCACGGGCCGAGAGCCCCTGCACCTCGCGGGCGCTCGAGGGCAGCAGGAACGCGGCCGTCGTCAGGAAGCCGACGGTCACGAGGCCGGCGAGGTCGGACACGACCTTCACAGCAGGGATCGCCCATCCCGTGAACGGCCCCGGGTCGGGGATCCCCGGAGGCGGCGGCTCAGGCGCCGCTCCCCCCAGCTGCAGCGCCACGTACAGCGTCACGGACGTCACGAGGAACCCGGCAAGGGTCCAGCGCACGGGCGCGGTCATGACGACTCCTTGTCCTCTCGCCGCCGCGGCCACAGGAGGAGCGCTGCCGCGGCGACCACTCCGGCGGCACCCCACAGAAAGTGTGCACGGTGCGCGTGAAGGAAGCTCTCCTGGTGGGCCTCCTGGTCGTCGGCCCGGGTCTTGTCGACGGTACGCCCCTCGGTCACGGTGAAGAACACCGATCCGCTGATGGGGTGGCCGTCGGCGGAGACGACGCGGTACGAGGCCCGGTACTCCCCCGCGATCTCGGCGTCGTCGAGCCGGGCGCGCACCGCCACCCCGTCAGTCCGTGCCTCGCCGGCCGTGACGTCGGTGCCGTCAGGGGCCTCCACCACGACGAACGCGGGCGTGGTGACCCTCTCGTTGAAGGTCAGCACGATCTCGGCGGGCAGCGTCGCCACCGTGGAGCCGTCCTCGGGCGAGCTGGACACCAGGGCGGCGTGACCGACCGCCGCCGGGCTGCTGAGCAGCAGCAGCCCGACGACGGAGACGCAGACGAGCGCGGCGTCGCGCACGCTGCGAGCGGCCCGGTTCATGAGGACCGTGACCTCCTGCGGACAAGGCTGGCGCCCAGCACGCCGACCGCGAGGGCCAGGACCGCGATCCCGCCGACCAACCAGCCGTCGACGCCCTCGGAGTCGTCGTCGGCGGCGTCCGAGGAGTCGTCGGTGGTCTGGGCGCCGTGCGACCCGTGGCCGCCCTCCCCGGCGTCGGCCAGTGTGACCACCGGCGCGGGGCGCTCGGGCTCCTCGGCTCCCTCCTCGGTCGGCTGGTCCCAGGCCACCGAAGAGCCGTCGGAGTAGGTCTGGGTCGCGGGGAACACGAGAGTGTCGGTGTCGGTGGGCAGCGGTCCGACCCGCAGGTCGAACACGTCGAACTCGCCCGGCGCGATACCGGCGCCGGGCTCGGCGGTCCAGGTCACGGACCGGTCCTCGATCTTGGTGACCTTCCACCCCGGCTTCGTCCGGGTGCTGACGAACTCGAACGTCACGCCCTTGGGGAAGGTGACGGTGAGACCGGTGGTCCTGGCGGTGTCGGACTCGGTCGGGACGCGGAAGGACAGGGTGGACCATCCACCCTTCGCCGCGTCCGGGGCGTCGACGCCGACGTGGGCGGCGGCCGGCGGGACGGTGGCGAGGGCGAGGGCTGCAGATCCGGCGAGCACGCCGGATCGCACGACGAACGTCTTCATGCTGGTGCTTTCTGCTGGTGGGGGTGCGTGACGGAGGGTCAGACCCGCACAGGGGGGCCGCGACGGCTGACCGTCGGGCCGAGCAGAAGGACGGCCGGCGGCGACGAGTCGGTCGCCCACCGCACGTCACGCGACGGACGCGGGAGAACCGGGACGACCAGCGCACCTGCGGCGTACGCGAGGCGGCGCACCGGCCGGGCGACGACCAGCGACAGGACGCTGACGAGGGCGGCGTCGCCGTGGCGGAGCAGGGCGACGGTCGCGACGGTCGCCACGAGGTGGCCGGCGAGCATCGCCGCGTCGGGAACGGCACCCGGCGATGCCGTCGATGGAGCGACGGGCCCGGCCTGGGCTCCCGCGATCGAGCACCAGAGGTGGACGCCGGCCTGGACCGCGAGCACGAACCCGCTCAACGTCCGCACGGTCCACCGGCGCGCGGCGAGGCGGTAGGCCAGCGCGGCCGCGACCGCCACGGTCACCACAACCGTCCGGCCGGACGGGACAGAACCCCCGCCGGACAGGTGCCCGAGCAACGCGACGCAGAGCGCCGTCGCGGCGACCACCGTGGCGCGCGCCGCGCGCCAGAGGGGCGCGCCTGCTGCCTGGTGGACGACCGTGCTCACGCCCGCCAGCCTAGTTGACCGCGTCGTGGGAGATCGAGGTCCCCGGCCTCACCCCTCGCGCGGCTCGCGGTCGGAGACGCTGCCGTCGGCGCTGATCAAGGTCACGGCGTCGTCGGAACCGCGCGCCGAGCCACCGGTGATCTCCGCGCCGGCGTCGGCCACCACGCCGACGAGACGCACCCCTGCCCCGACGCTGACCCCTTCGAGCAGGACGCTGTCGATGACCTCGGCGCCCTCGGCGATCTGGCAGTCCGGTCCGACGACGCTGTGCCGCACCGAGCCGGCGACGCGGCTGCCGGGGGCGAGCAGCGCCTCGTGGACCTCGGCGGACGGCGCGAGCCAGGCCGGCAGGCGGACGGGTGCTGCGGTCCGGATGGGCCACTGCGGGTCGTCGAGCCTGACACCGGTCCGGTCCAGCAGGTCCATGTGCGCCTGCCAGTAGCCGTTGATCGTGCCGAGGTCCCGCCAGTAGGACTCCAGCCTGTGCTCCACCACGCGAGCGTGGTCCACCAGGTGAGGTACGAGCTGGTCGCCGTAGTCGTCGAGCTGGTCGTGCTTCTTCAGGAGCTCGTCGATGGTGTCGAGGAGCGCCGTCGTCCGGTAGACGAAGATCTCGGCGGCGACCAGGTCGGTGGCCGGCTCGTCCGGCTTGTACGCGAAGCCGGTCACACGGCCGTCGTCGTCGGTCTCGAGGACGCCGTGGCGTGAAGCGTCCGGGACGCCTGTGGTGGTCACGACCGTGAGGTCGGCGTCCGCGTTCGTGTGCGTCTCGAGGACGTCGCGCAGGTCGAGGGTGTAGAGGTGGTCGGCGCTCAGGACGAGGACGACGTCGGGCGAGCGGTCCCGCAGTGCCTCCACCTGGCGGGCGATGGCGTCGGCGTTGCCTTGCGCGAACCCGCTCCCCTCCGTCCCCTCGAAGGGCGGCAGCACCTGGAGCCCTCCCCAGGATCGGTCGAGGTCCCACGGGCGGCCGTGCGCGAGGTGCTCGTTGAGGCTGCCCGGCAGGTACTGCTCGATCATCCACACGTCGCTGATCCCGCTGTGCACGAGGTTCGACAGCACGATGTCGACGAGCCGGTAGGTCCCGGCGACCGGAAGAGCGGGCTTGGCGCGTCGGTCGGTGAGCTCGCCGAGGCGGCTTCCCTTGCCCCCGGCGAGCACGATGGCGATGATGTCGAGACGGTCCATCCTGGAACTCTAGGCTCGCCGTGGTCGCCCCGCCGGTCGCGAGCGCAGCGGCCACGTCGTCGTGACGAGTCCCGATCAGCCGAGGATCCGACCGAGGGCGACGGCGTCGTACGGGGCGCGTCCGTCCGCATCGTTGTCGAAGTACACCCACGTCGGCTGGTCCCAGGATCTGATGCGGTCGGCCCAGGTCCGGAGCCGCTGGACCGAGTAGCCACCGTGGTAGAGGTCGGTGTGGCCGTGCAGCCGCACATAGGCGAACGAGGCCGTCGGCCTCTCGATGATCGGCCACCGGCCTGCCCCGTCGGAGACGACCAGTGCGACGCGGTGGCGCCGGAGCACCTCGACGACCTCGTCCAGCCCGTCTGTGGTCCGGACCTCCACCGCGTGCTGGATCGGGCGCTGCCCTCCCTCGACGGCGCCCGGCAGCCAGACACGATCGCCACCGACCTGCGGTCCGTGCCGGCGTGCCAGCGTGACGGCCTGACCGTACGTGCGCGGCAGCAGGCTGCAGAACGCGTCGAGCGACTCCGGGGTGGGGGCGCCGCGGGCCGGGAGCTGCCACAGGAGCGGCCCGATCTTCTCGCGCAGCGCGAGCACGCCGGAGGCGAGGAAGGTCGCGAGCGGCTGCTCCGCGTCGCGCAGCCGAAGGAGGTGCGTGAGCAGACGACTGCCCTTCACGGCGAACCGGAAGCCCTGCGGCGTCGCCTCGTACCAGCGCGCGTACGTCGTCGGCCGCTGCAGTCGGTAGAAGCTCGCGTTGACCTCAGCGGTGTCCATGCGCTGCGCGACGTAGGCCAGCTCGTCGGCCTGTCTGAGCCCTCGTGGGTAGAAGTCGCCGCGCCATGATCCGTAGCTCCAGCCCGAGATCCCGACCCGAACGCGTCGCGACCCTGCCATGGCTCCACGCTAACGGCCCGGTATCGGCCATGCCGACGTACGAGCGCTGATCTCCACCGCCGGGTTCGTCACGCGCAGGTTCGGACGGTGATCATCCCTCCTTGGCGAACCGCAGGAGCTGCGGCAGGTCGAAGCTGCCGTCGTCGCGGGCCATCGGTGCCTGCGGCCTCCAGTTGGGCTCCACGCTGAGGTACGACAGCGGGTCCTCGTTGAGGAGACCGATGAGGACCTCGGCGACGATTCGCCCACCGACCGGTCCGAGCGTCTTGCCGTCCGCGAGCGTCTCGGCCTCCTTGAGGATGTAGAACCACAGAGGCGGATGCATGCGGAGGTCCTCGCTGAGGTCGCCGATCCCGAGCGTGGCCGCGTCGAGCGGGTCGACGCCCATCGCGCGGGCGACCGTGTTGCCGGCCGGAAGCCCGAGCGCGACCCCGCGCTGCAGGTTGCGCTCCGCGAGGGCGTGCGGCGGGTGTGCCGACACCGAGAGCGGAAGGTCCGCCAAGGGCCGCGCGAGCTGCGTATCGATGGGCAGCGACGCCTGCGCAGGAGTATCCGAGCCAGGCATGTCGACCATGAACTTCCACTCGACCGCCCACTGGGGAGGCAGGCGACGGAAGCCGTTGAGGTTCGACAGCTCGTCGGGCGGCAGCTCCGTGCCGAAGATCGGGATGGGGCCCTGCGCCCCTCGTGCGTTCCGGACGAAGTCGTTGATGTGGTAGCGGCCGCGGATCATCGAGTGCCCGAACCGGTAGGCCGCCACGGCGAACTCCACCGGGATGTAGGCCTCGTGGGCCGGCTCGTAGAACTGGAACGTTGGCCGTACCAAGGACGTCGTCGCCCCGTCGGGGCCGGAGACGAAGGTCTCCGTGCGCAGGATGTCGTCGACGACCGCCTGACCGACGATCCGCCGGAGGAAGTCGTGCACGACCACCCACTGGTAGTGCCACCTGACCAGGCGCTGGGTCTCCTTGAACGCGTCGTCGCCAGTGAGCGGGGTGGTCGCTCCCACGACGTCGGCGACGCGGTTGTGGAACTGCAGCATCGAGACGTGGAGCTGTGACACGAGCAGGTTCTCGTCGTTGCGGGGATCCCCGATGAGCGCCCGCCCGAAGAAGACCTCCTCACCGCTCGTGCGCTGCCGCGGCTCGTTCCTCGGGAGGTCGGGCCCCGCACCGCTGGTCTCGGTCGGGACGACGCCGACGTCCTCACCGAGCCGCATCTTCGTCACCGGGCCGGAGTCGTCGTACAGGTACGGCTGGTCCGCGGGACCGCGCCCGTACAGCGAGTCCAGGTCGAACCGCGGCGTACGGAAGTTGTGCAGCGCGTCCGGGTCGTTCTGACGACGCAGGCTCGACACCGGGTCGAACGTGATGTCGTGGTCGACGAACTGCCCGAAGTAGGTGTATCCGGACGGGATGTCGGGGTTCTCTGCGGCGGGTGGTCCGGCCGGCTCGACCATGCGCTGTGCCAGAGCGGTCATGTCGTCGGCGGCATGCTCGAACACCGGGAGGTGTCGGAACATCCGTCCGAAGCGGCCGGACTTGAACGACGACGACGGGATCATGTCGATCCCCCGCTGTGACGCCCCGTGGTGGACCGGCCTCGTGGGCGTGGTCGGCTCGGGCGCCGGTGTGGGCGGGCGCTCCTCGGCGGAGGTCGTCTCGTGCCCGGTGGTTGTGGCCATGGTGCTCTCCTCGCAGGTGGATTCCCGAGACACCGGCACGACAGCGCCGGCGTGGTGGCGGTCGAGGGCCCGCCGATCTCGAGCCTGCCCCGCACGAGGGTCACGATCAGGCGTGATTGCAATCGGACAAATCAGCCAGGTCGTGTCAGGCCAGGCGAGCTTCGCCGACGAGATCCTCGGCCAGGGCCGCGGTCAGCTCGTCGTAGGTGAGCCCGCAGCCGAGCAGGTAGTGGAGCTTCGTGTACGCCGCCTCCACGGTCATCGCCCCACAGCTGACCACGCCTCCCTCCACCAGGACCCGACCGGCGGCGTACCGGGTCAGATCGACCACGGCCGCCGGTGTCTGGCTCACCGCCACCACCGGGATCCCCGCGTCGCGCAGGTCCAGCAGTCGTGACTCGGCCACCGGGTCACGCGGGGCGGTCCCGCCCCCGAACACCCGCACCACCACACCGGCCGGCTCCCGTGACCAGGCGAGCTGGTCGTGCCAGTGGTCGAGAGTGACGGTGGCGAGGGCGACGAACCGCTCCGCGGCGTACGCCTGGAAGCGGTCGACCGGCAGGAGTGCCGACCGGCGCCGGCTGGTGCCCGGGTCACCGGCGAAGCCGTCGAGGTCGGTGGTGGAGCGCTTCCATGCCGTCGCGGCGGCGAGAACGCGCCCGGCGAACGCGACCGAGACCCCGGGCCGGTCCTCGATGGCGGCGTCGAGCGCGAGCCTCAGGTTGTCCGCCACGTCGCTCCCCGGCTCGTTCGGGCCACGCTGGGCTCCGGTGAGCACCACCGGACGCGGGGCGTCGGCCAGCGCGTACGCGAGAGCGCCGGCGCTGAAGGCCATGCTGTCCGTGCCGTGCACGAGGACGACACCGGCGACCGACGGGAGCGCCGCACGGATCTGCCGCTGCCACCGGTTCCAGTCCTGCGGACCCATCTCCGCGCTGTCTCGCAGCGGGAGGTCGAGGACCAGCTCGGCCGGGACGTGACGGACCGCCGCCCATCCGTCGACCACCGCCCGCAGCACGTCGACGCCCTCGGCACTGACCTCCAGGCCGCCGCCGGATCCCGGCGACATGGTGGCGGTGCCGCCGGTGACGATGACGAGGACGCCGCGCCGCCCGCCGAGTCCCGGCGACGTCCGGACATCGGCACGTCCGCGTGTCGTCAGGCCGTCGGTCACGGCGCCGAGGCTACCGGTCCCGTTCGCCCGCCACCTGTCCGGACGTCGAGCACAGGACGGTAGCGGTCGTACAGGCTGACGATCAGCGTCAGGAGGAACACGAAGAAGAAGCCAGCCGTGAGGAAGAACTGCTCGTTGTTCGGGAGGACCAGGCTCGCCACCAGCACCAGTCCGATGTTGAGCGCCGACAGCGCGAAGAACGTGGTGACCGCAGACTCGAGTCCACCACCGCGTCGGGCTGTCCACAGTCCGAGGAAGGAGTTCACGACCACCAGCACGGTGCAGCTCACGGCGATGTCGAACGGCGACGTACGCACGCTCGGCACGATGTTGGCGATGATGATGCTCACGAGCGCGACGATCACGGTCTTCTCGCCCAGCTGGGCATCCAGGACCTTGCCGTGCGCGACCCGGAACGCCGCGCGTTCCCGCTCCCTGTCGATCTCGGCGGGGATCGGTGGCGCCACGACCTGCCAGGCGTGGTCGGGTGGGGCGAGCCGCGGTCGTACGACGAACCAGAAGACCGCCGCGAGGACGAGTGCCGCGAAGACCATCGCGGGCAGGAACCAGTCGACGTCACGGATGGTGTCGGTCAGGTCGAGCTTGAAGACGTGGATCCACGCCTCCTGCGGGATCTTGATGACGACCCAGATCACCGCTGCCGCGGCGATCCACCAGCGCATCGAGAAGCGCTTCGGGTCCCATCGCAGACGCACGAGCTCGTAGAAGATGAAGAAGTACTCGAACGTGTTGGGGAAGACCAGCAGCAGCCACCGGTGGGTGCCGCCGGTCAGCTCGAAGATCGTCGTCCCCACCAGGCGGTAGAAGAAGAGGAACCGGGCCACCTCGAACGCCGGGCGGCTCGTCCAGTTGCGCATCGTGGCCACGTAGGCGAGCGAGAGGTAGAAGACGTCGAGCGCCTTGTCATAGCTCTGGTAGTGCGTGAGGTCGAGCGACGTGAAGGTCTGGAAGATCGTCTGGTCGACACCGTCGAGCAGCATGCAGGCGACGATCCCCGGCAGGGGGAACGTGAAGATCAGCAACGGGACCAGCAGGCGCGCGGCGACCACTGCCCAGAACACCGTCATGTCCACCGACTCGTTCATCCGCGTCCTCCTAGTCGGCGCCCAGCTGCGCGACGAGCGGAGCGTCGAGAGGTCTCACGGCAGGTGCTCCTCGGTGAGCGCGTCCCAGCCGGTCGCGATCGGCACCGTCCGGGCGTCCAGCCAGTGCTCGTGCTGGTCGAGCGAATGAGGGCTGGCAGGATCACCGGCCGCACCGAACGGGACCCCCCACCTGCTCCGGGAGCGGTCGGACAGGTCCCAGATCCACCGAGCGACTGACCCTCGCGAACAGACGTCGCTGACTCCCGGGATCGTCGCGGTCGACCGCACGGTGTCGGTGTCACCCGAGAGACCTGTTCTGGGCAGTCGGGCGAACGCGGCACCGGGCACGCCGGCGAGCACGCGCTGGGGCTCGAGCCGATGACGGTCGCCCCAGGCCTCACCGCCGTCTCGGGCCGCCGCGTCCTCCAAGGCGTCGCGCGCCACGGCAGCACAGTCGATGCCGAGCGGGCCGGCCGGCCCGTCGGCGGCGAGGAGCACGCCCAGGCCGTCGGCGATCCTCGCGCGCACGTCGAACCACGGGTCGAGCACCGGTCCCATCTCGTGGGGGGCGTGCAACGCCGCCAGCGCGGGCAGATCGGCCAGCCGACCCACCAGTGCGCTGCGCCAGGCGGCGAAGGCGGCAGCCTCCACGCTCGCGGCGTCCATCCGCCCGTCCCACGCCCGCAGGCGTGCGGCCAGCTCGTGAGCCCGCGCCGAGACGGCGGCATCCCCGGGCGCTGGGAGGTGATGGAGGAGGCCGACTGCGCTCGAGGAGAGCGTGTCGCGGTGGATGTCGTGCATGTCCTCGACGGCGAGCGCTCCTCGTCCGTCGAGCAGCTCGTCCAGGAGCGTACGGATCCGCCTCGCCCGGTGCGGCGGAGAGTAGGCGTGCCCGAGCCGCAGCGCCGGGTCCTCGGGGCGCTCGTTCGCATCGACGGCGCAGTCGTGGATCGCGCGAGAGGGCGGCAGCCGCCTCCACGCGACCTTCTCGACCCCGGCTTCCCAGCCGTCGCGAGATCGACGTCGGGCCGTGGCACCGGTCTCCGGCACGCGCCCGGCAGTCAGGCTCAGCACCTTCCCGTCCTGGTCGGCGGTCAGCACCCGGTTCACCGGGTCGACCCAGCGACCGAAGGCGGCGGCGACCTCCTCGGCCGACCGCGCCTGCAGGAGCGGCCGCAGCGCGGCGGTCCCCAGGTCGGAGGTGGCGCGTGCGGGGAACCGCGCCGAGTAGGCGAAGACCTCGTACCCCGGCCGCTCGGGACCGAAGCCCGGGCCGAGACCGGGGCCTGCGACGACGAGGCCCCTCGGCGTCTCGATCCAGCCGGCCGCCACCGGATCGTCATCGCGTACAGCGATCACCTCCTCCCCCGACGCCACGGCCTCCCACCCGGCCGGGCCGTACGCCTGGACCTCCCCGCTCTCGGTGCGACGGAGGCGCTCGCGGAAGACGTCGACGTGGTGAGCGGCCGCGTTCGTGATGCCCCACGCGACCTTCTCCGCATGACCGAAGTGCGGGACACCCGGCACTCCCGGGAAGGCGAGGCCGACCACGTCCACACCCGGGCATGCCAGGCGGATCTGCTGGTAGACGGCGGGAATCCCGATGGTGCGGTGCGGGTCTCCGGCGAGCAGCGGGGCGCCGGTGCTCGTCCGTGAGCCGTGCAGCGCCCACGCGTTGCTCCCGGACCCGGTCGCGGTGTCGGCGTGGAAGACGTCGACGAACGCGTCGCCGAGAGCTCGCCGGACGTGCTCTCGCCAGAGCAGCGAGGGCAGGTCGGAGAACAGGAGGTGCGTGACGTGCAGGATCCCCAGCGGCGCCCACTCGGGCCAGCGAGCCTCGGGGAGGACGGCGTTCACCCCGTCGACGTAGGCCGAGACCCACGCCCGGTCGTCGGGGTCGAGGGCCTCTGACGCCCGCCGTGCGGTGTCCGCGATCCGCGCGCTCCGGGCGAAGCGGTCCCACGCGACGCCATCGCGCCCGATGTGCTCGGCGAGGGTGCCCTGCGCTCGCCAGTGCTCGACCTGGATCTGGTCACCGCGGTCGCGAGCCGTCACCCGTCCCTGCGCCTCCGCCAGCTCGAGGAGGGACTCCGCACGCACGTGCGGCACCCCGTACGCGTCGCGGAACAGGCGGGCGTTCATGCCCGAAGTGTGGCATCACCTACCGTGTTCGGGTGAGCTCAGACGAGACAAGGCACGGAGTGCACGCCAACACCCGTACGGTCGAGGACGGTGTCGTCACCGACTTCTCCGACCGCATGAGCTACGGCGGCTACCTCGATCTCGACACCCTGCTGTCGGCGCAGCGGCCGATCAGCAGGCCGGAGCACCACGACGAGCTCCTCTTCATCGTGCAGCACCAGACCACCGAGCTCTGGCTCAAGCTGGTGCTGCACGAGCTGGAGAGTGCGTGCGCCCTCCTCCGCGCCGACGAGCTCGGACCGGCGCTCAAACGCATCGCGCGCGTGAAGCACGTCCAGCGCACGCTGGCGGAGCAGTGGTCGGTCCTCGCGACGCTGACGCCGACCGAGTACGCGGAGTTCCGCGGCGTCCTCGGCAACGCGAGCGGGTTCCAGTCGTACCAGTACCGCGCGGTCGAGTTCGTCCTCGGCAACAAGAACGAGGCGATGCTGGCCGTCTTCGACGCCGACCCGGCCCACCGGGAGATCCTGCGGCACGTCCTCGAGGCACCGAGCCTGTACGACGAGTTCCTCCGTTATCTGGCTCGGGCCGGCTACGCCATCCCCGCCGACGTGCTCGAGCGCGACGTCACCAAGGCGTGGACCTTCCGCCCCGACCTGGTGCCGGTCCTCGCGTCGATCTACTCCGACGCAGACGACCACTGGTCGGCGTACGAGACCTGCGAGGAGCTCGTCGACCTCGAGGACAACTTCCAGCTGTGGCGGTTCCGTCACCTCAGGACGGTCTCGCGCATCATCGGGACCAAGCGCGGCACGGGTGGCTCGAGCGGGGTGCCCTTCCTGCAGCGTGCCCTGGAGCTGACGTTCTTCCCCGAGCTGTTCGCCGTACGGACCGAGATCGGCGGCTGACCCGTGGCGGGTCTCCTTCCGCCGTTCGTGGACCACCACGTCCACCTCCAGCTGATCGACGTGCCGCAGCTCCTCGCGGGCGGACTGGGAGGCGTGGTCGATCTCGGCGGTGCACCGCCGGCCGTGGCCTCCCTCGCCGCCGCTGCCGACGCGGCGGGGCTGCCGTACGTCCGGCACGCCGGTGCGTTCCTCGCTGCGCCCGGCGGCTACCCGAGCGCACGGCCCTGGTGCCCGGACGGCGCCGTGCGTGAGATCCGCTCCCCCGCCGATGCCGCGGAGGCGGTCGCCGAGCAGGTCGCGAGCGGTGCGACGGTCGTCAAGGTGACGTTGAATACCGACGCCGGACCGGTGCCGGACCGATCGACGCTCGCCGGCGTCGTCACTGCGGCGGAGCGGCACGGAGTCCCGGTCGCCGCCCACGTGGAGGGGACGGGGATGACCGAGCTCGCCGTCGAGGTGGGCATCCACGCGCTCGCCCACACCCCGTGGACCGAGCCGCTCGACGCCTCGCTCGTGCAGAGCGCGGTGGACCAAGGACAGCGATGGGTCACGACGCTCGACATCCACCGCGACAGCGGGTCGGGCCAGCAGACCGCCGTCACGAACCTCGGGGTCTTCCACGCCGCGGGCGGTCGCGCGCTGTACGGCACCGACCTCGGCAACGGTGACCTCCCGCTCGGCGTCAATCCGCGCGAGATCGCCGCGATGATCCGCGCCGGTCTCGATCGCGAGACCATCCTCGACGCCCTGACCGACCCGTGGCCCATGACCCTGCATCCCGATGGCATGGCCACTCGGATCCCCATCGACGAACCCCCGCGGGAGGCCGATGTCCCGATGTGGTTCGCCTCGGCACAAGCGGTCCGTCAGCGCTGACGGCTGCGGCTCTCGACGCGCCTGCCGACGCCTCGGCTCGATCGAGCCGCGCGGGCCGTGGCATAGGCAGGCTCTCGCACACGGCGCACCCAGGCGTACGTCTCCAGGCCGGGCAGGGTGCAGCGCACCGGGTCGAAGTCGACCGAGGCGTCGGCGCCGACACCGGGCGCAGCGGGGAGCTCCAGGACAGCGAAGGCGTGCCACGGCCCCGCGAGACGCGCCCACGACAGCCGGACCCTGCCGTCTCCGTCCATGTGCTCAGCCCCGATCAGCACCGGGCCGCCAGCGGTGCGGTACGGCAGCAAGGTGGTCAGCGGCCGTGCCGTCGGGACGCGGCTCGCCGTCAGGAAGAACCGGCCGACGCCGCCCCACCCGGTCGAGGCGAGCAGCAGGTCCCCGTGCCGACCTGGTCCGGTCGGCACCCGCAGGGCCAACCCATGCACGTCCGGAACCCTGGCTGGTAGCCCCACCGCTCTCGAGGTCCGGGCGAGCACCCGGTCGACACCCGCACCGTCGATCCAGGCGACACCGCTCGCACGGGCGCGGTCCTGCACCCTGCTGCGGGTCAGCGTCGCCTCCACGACCGCACCACGCGGGTGCAGCGGCTTCGCGGTGAACCGTCGGAGCGCAGCGAGGCCGAACGACGCCCCGGCGAGCAGACCGCCACCCACGTGAGCGGGGACAGCGGCTATGGAACGGGGCGACGTCATGTCTGAGCGGGTACCCCGTGGTGGCGTCTGCGACACTCGCCGAGGATCTGCTGCCTGTTCTCGAGGAGTGCCGATGAGCCTCACCGTCCCTGCCCTGGTCACCGCGTCCGCCGGAGCTCCCTTCGAACGCGCGACCATCGACCGCCGCGCTCTTGGTCCCGGCGACGTGCTCATCGACATCGCGTACGCCGGGATCTGCCACTCGGACATCCATCAGGCGCGCGAGGAGTGGGGCACCGCGATCTTCCCGATGGTCCCCGGCCACGAGATCGCCGGGGTCGTCGCCGAGGTCGGCGAGGCCGTGACGCGGTACGCCGTCGGCGACCGCGTCGGCGTGGGGTGCTTCGTCGACTCGTGTCGCGAGTGCGAGACCTGTCGTGCCGGTGAGGAGCAGTACTGCCTCAGCGGCAACGTGCCGACGTACAACGGGCGCGATGCGGACGGGACCCCCACCTACGGCGGCTACTCGACGCAGATCGTCGTCGATGAGGCGTACGTCCTCGGGATCCCCGAAGGCATCTCGCTCGATGTCGCTGCGCCGCTGCTGTGCGCGGGCATCACGACGTACTCCCCTCTCAAGCACTGGAAAGCTGGCCCGGGGACGAAGGTCGCCGTGGTCGGCATGGGCGGTCTCGGGCACCTCGCGGTCAAGATCGCGCACGCGCTCGGTGCTGAGGTGACGGTCATCAGCCACACGCTGTCCAAGAAGGACGACGGGATCCGCTTCGGGGCCGACCACTACGAGACCGGGGACCGCGAGACGCTCAAGCGCCTGCGGGGCTCGTTCGACCTGATCATCAACACCGTCTCGGCGGACCTCCCCGTCGACGCCTACCTCCGCGCGCTGAGGCTCGACGGGACGATGGTCTTCGTCGGAGCACCGGAGAACAAGCAGTCGTTCCGCGCGTTCTCGTTGATCGGCGGGCGACGGAGCCTTGCCGGGTCCAACATCGGAGGGATCCGCGAAACCCAGGAGATGCTGGACTTCTGCGCGCAGCACGGCATCGGCGCCGAGATCGAGACCATCGGCGCCGACGACGTCGACAAGGCGTACGACCGGGTCGTCGCCTCGGACGTGCGCTACCGCTTCGTGATCGACACGTCCACCATCCCGGCGCGATGACGCTCGAGTGAACCGCAGGGTGCGGTCACCTACTGGCGCGATGCAGGCTCGAACGCGCCGTCGCGAGCCACCCCGAGAGCGTGCAGGTAGTCGCGGAACCGACGGCGGTGGATGCGGTCTCGATCCTCGATGGCCCGCCGTGACGGCCCGTGCACTCGCCGGAAGACGAACCCGCCCGCCTCGTCGCGCTCGACTCCGAGTCGGCCGGCATGCACGGCCAGGTGGCAGGCCCGGCAGAGTCCCACCAGATTGACGAGATCGGTCCGGCCGCCGTCCCGTTCCCACCACGAGACGTGATGAAGCTCGAGGTTGGTGTGACTGCACCCGGGTGCGGCGCAGTGCCCGTCCTGCTGCACGCGGACTGCCACCCGTTGGGCGCGGGTCGCGAGTCGTCGTGTGCGTCCAACGTTGAGCACCGCGGCATAGGGTGTCCTCCCGCTCGTCGTCCCGTGCGTGAGGACCGTCGTGTGGTCCCCCTCGCAGGCGAGGTAGCCATAGAGGTCCGGGCCGATCACGCCGTACCCCTGGAGCGTGGGCGGGGCGGACCCGGGCTGGTGCGACAACCACTCGGCCTCCACGGTGACGTGCAACTGCGGTCGCACGCCCTTGTCGCCGGGGATGCCGTCCGCGATCGCGGTGTCCAGCAGCTCGTGGAGAGCGTCGGTCCGACGCTGCGACGCGGGACGCTCGTCGGCGCACGAGGCGCTCCCAGCCGGGCCGTCCGCCTCACCGGGGCCGGTCGATCGCGGCGCCGATGCCGCGACGAGGAACGACGCCAGCTTGGCGCCGAGAACGATGTCGACGAACCCCGCTAGGTGGTAGCCGTCACCTGCGCGGGTGACCTGCACGTCCCGTCTGTCCATCCCCCGCCGCCAGGCCTCGTCGACCTTGGACGGATGGGTCACCTCGTCGAGTCGGTCGATCGCCACGGCGAGGTCGCTTGGAGCCGCCTGCTTGGCCAGCGGCAGCAAGATCTGCTGCGTCGCGTCGGCAAGCACGGCGGTGTCCACGCGCCGAAGGCCGCCGGTGAACTGGGCGACGTGATCGAGTCGTATCTCGCCGGCGAGCATCGCCTCACCGACTCCCGGAAGTACCTGCATCGTGCGCCCGGCGGCTCGCAGCCGCGCCGTGGACGCCGCACTCAGCCGCAGCTCGCGGCGCGCCCACGACAACGTGGACGAGGCGCCGTCATCCGCGTAAGCCCCCGTCTCGTCCATCTGGCGCAGCAGCCTCGCGCGAAGCCCCTCGGCGCGGTCGGACATCGCTTGGAGAGTCCTCAACGCGGCCCGGGTCTGCATGGTGTCGGCAAACTCGTGAGGCATCTCCACGACCGCATCGAACGCCTCGTTGAGCGCAGCATATCGGCTGGAATCGAACATACGTTCATCGTGGCGCATCGGAACGGCGCGGCGGCCGGTCGTCGAACGACCTGTGGAACAGTCCCGCGGTCGGCGACCTGTGGACCAGTTCCGATCACCCCACGCTCGCTGCCATCCGTTCGACGATCTCGGACAGGATCGGCTTCGACGTCGCGGCGGTGACCCGGACGTGACCCGCTCCCCCGGTCCCGAACGTCGGACCCGAGCCGAGGGCGACCCGTCCGCGCTCGAGGAAGGTCTCGGCCGGATCGTCCCCGAGTCCGAGCGCGCGACAGTCCAACCACGCCAGATAGGTGGCCTCCGGCTCCCGCAGCCGTACGCCGGGGAGCCGTTGCGCGAGCTCGTCGGCCAGGTGGGAGCGGTTCGCGGACAGGGCGGCGAGCACCTCGTCGAGCCACTCCCCTCCGTCGCGCAGCGCAGCGGTGTGCCCGATGACCCCCAGGTGACGGGGGCCGTGGGCCACGACCTCGGGCATCCGTCCCAGGTCGTCCCCGGCGGCCGAGCCCGCGCGGACCGCACCGGCCTTCGCGCCGGCGAGGTTCCACGCCTTGGAGGCCGACATCACCGCGAAGGCGTCGTCGGTCCCTTCGAGCGACAGGTACGGGGTGAACCGGACGCCGTCCAGCACGATCGGCGCGTGGATCTCGTCCACGACGACGCGGACCCCGTGCTCGTGCGCGAGCCGCGCGACCGACGCGAGCTCGTCGGGACGGTGAGCGGTCCCTGTCGGGTTCTGCGGGTTGCAGAGGAGGTACGCCACCGGCAGTCCGGTCGTCGCGGCGCGGGCGAACGCCTCACCGAGCGCCTCGAGGTCCAGGCGCCCGTCAGCGCCGAGGGGCGCGTCCACCGGACGCCGGCCGATCTTGGAGACGAAGCCGAAGAACGGCGGATAGACCGGTGGGTTCACGACCACCGGCGAGCCGGGCTCGGTGACCAGCTGGAGCACCTCCGACACGCCGGTCATCACGTCAGCCACCATCGCCGACCGCTCGACGCTGACCCCGTCCCAACCCCACCGTGTCGACGCGAAGGCCGCCAAGGCTTCGACGTACCCCGTACCGCTGGGGTAGCCCGTGTCTCCCCGGCGCAGCGCGTCGCTCAGCGCACGCACCACCGGCTCGGCGAGGACGACGTCCATCTCGGCCACGAAGGCGGGCAGGACGTCAGGCGGGTGGAGACGCCACTTCACACTCGTCCGCGCGTGCAGGTCGTCGAGGCTGAGCATCTCGAGCGGATTCACCCCGCCATCGTGCCGCACCGGGCCGCGCGTCGTCTGTGCGATCCGCTGTGCTCTGTCAGGCTCGATGCCATGACCTCGCACGACCTCACCTCGACCGACACGCGGCTCAACCGGCGGATCACCGGCCCTCTCCTCTTCGCCTTCATCCTCGGCGACGTGCTCGGCGCCGGGATCTACGCGCTCGTCGGCGTCCTCGCAGGAGACGTCGGCGGCGTGATCTGGCTCCCGCTGCTGATCGCGCTGCTCCTCGCCCTGCTGACGGCGGGCTCCTACGCGGAGCTGGTCACCAAGTATCCGCGAGCAGGCGGTGCGGCGGTCTATGCCGAACGCGCCTTCGGCTCCCCGTTGCTCGCGTTCCTCGTCGGGTTCTCCATGCTGGCCGCCGGGGTGACGAGCGCTGCCGGGCTGTCGCTCGCGTTCTCCGGCGACTACCTCGGCACGTTCGTCGACGTCCCGACGACCCTGGCCGCCGTCCTCTTCCTCGCGGCGGTGGCCGCGCTCAACGCACGAGGTATCCGCGAGTCCATGGGGACCAACCTCGTGATGACCGTCATCGAGGTGAGCGGGCTGGTCCTCGTCGTGGTCGCCGTCGGGATCATGGTCGGCGACGGACGCGGTGACGTTGGGCGGGTGACCGAGTTCCCCGAGGGCGCGGCGCCGCTGACCGCTACGCTGGGAGCGGCGATCATCGCCTACTACTCGTTCGTGGGGTTCGAGACGTCGGCGAACATCGTCGAGGAGGTCCGCGATCCATCGCGGATCTATCCCCGGGCGCTCTTCGGTGCTCTGGTCGTCGCCGGGATGGCCTACGTGGCGGTCGGGATGGCGAGCGCGATCGCCCTTCCGCCCTCAGAGCTGTCGGAGTCCACCGGACCCTTGACCACCGTCGTCGACGCGACCGACCTCGGCATCCCGGACGAGCTGTTCAGCGCCATCGCGCTGGTCGCGGTCGCGAACGGTGCGCTGCTGACGATGATCATGGCGAGCCGCCTGACGTACGGCATGGCGGAGCGCGGGCTGCTGCCACCGGTCCTCGGTGCGGTCCTGCCGCGCCGGCGGACGCCGTGGGTGGCCATCCTCGCCACCACCGCCGTGGCGATGGGGCTGACCCTCGTGGGCGATCTCGCCACCCTCGCGGAGACCGTGGTGCTGCTGCTCCTCTTCGTGTTCATCAGCACCAACGTCGCGGTCCTCGTCCTGCGGCGTGACGTCGTGGACCACGACCACTTCAGGGTCTGGTCGTTCGTCCCGGTGCTCGGCGTGATCTCGTGCGTCGTCCTCCTCACCCAGCAGAGGGGCATGGTGTGGGTCTTCGGAGCGGCGCTGCTCGCCGTGGGGGTCGTCCTGCACCTGCTGGCGCGGCTCGTAGGACCGAGCGGCGGCGACGACCGCGAGGACTCCCAGGACGCCCAGGACTCCGAGAGCCGCTAGCCCGCGCTACCTCACGGCAGTCAGGCCCACGGTCCGCCGCGGGCTGACCGCCGTCCGGTACGACCCGCGCGCCGGCCGGACCTCGAGGTGCAGGTGCGGCCCGTCCGGCGCTCCTCGGGCCCCGCTGCGCCCGATCAGGTCACCTCTGCTCACACGCTCGCCGTGCTTCACCCGGCGTGATCGCAGGTGGCCGAGGAGGACGTCACGCCCGCGCGAACGGATCACGACCGCCCGAGTGCCGTACGCCGATCCGAGACCGCGGGTCACGACGCGCCCGGACACCCCGGCGTAGACCGGCGTGCCGCGGGGCATGTCGATGTCGAGCCCGTGGTGGAACCCCCTGCCGCCGGCGCAGCGCCTCGAAGGCGGGTACCACGGCGCGCGGGTGCAGCCGAACGGGATCATCCGCCGGTGGGCGCCGGCGAACCACCGCGAGGCGTAGCAGCGCGTGTCGCTCGTCCAGAAGCGCTTCACTCCCGAAGGGGTTCGGCCCGGGCCCACCCTGCACGCCGGGGCAACGCGCTGAGCCGGCGCCGACTGCGTGGTCGGCGCTGCCTGCGCAGTCGGCGCCGCCTGCCAGGGCCCGATCCGGACCGTGGTCCCGTTGCCGATATCGAGGGACTCCGTCGTGCGGACGACGACAGGCGGCTGTCCCTCGGCGAGCTGGATCGCGAGCACGGTGATCCGCTCCGTCTCGGCCCCGGCGAGGCTGCCCGTCCACTCGACGTTGGCATACGCCTCACCCGCCGGCGGCACGGGCACGACCTCCGTCGGTGTGCGCTCCCCCGTACGCTGCCGGTGCTCGGCCGCCAGCTCGAGCGGGTCGCCGCTCTCCCCCCGTCCCCCGATGCCGGGGAACCCGTCGACGACGCAGGCCGAGCCGGTGTTGTTGCGCAGCACCGCCCTCGCGTAACGGTGTCCCAGTGCCGGCTCCGCGGAGGTGAGGGCCACGCTGACGTCCCGCGGTCCGCACGAGCGGGCAGTCGCTTGCTGCGTCGCCTGGAGGCGGAGGACACCGACGTCCGGCGGGGCCTGCTCGCTCGGGGTCGCCGCGGTGGCGGACACCGTCGCGGGCTCCGTGCGTTCGTCGCTCGACGACCCGCACGCGGAGAGGACCAGCAGCGCGCTCGCGAGGAGCGGGAGGCACGCACGTCGCATCTCTGCAACCTACGCGACGCCCGCTCCACCGGCCGGGGTCGTGACTCAAACCCTCGGCGTACCGAGATGGACCACCTTCGTCGTCGTCATCTCGTCGAGCAGCTCGGGTCCGTACCCGAAGCCCGACCCGCTCGCCCCCCGAGGCTGCGCGGCACCGCCCGGCGCGCCTCCGAACGCGGCGTTGACCTTCACCGTGCCGACCTGCAGCTCCCGCCACGCGCGCTGGGCGTGCTCCATATCGGCGGTGAGCACCACCGCCGCCAGCCCGTACGGCCCCGTCATCGCCGCCGTCAGGGCGGTGTCGAAGTCCGGCACCACCCGCACCGGGGCCACCGGCCCGAAGGTCTCCTCACGCATGACCGTCATCGCATCGGTGCAGTCGGTGAGGACCGTCGCCGGATAGAACGTGCCCGGACCGTCGGGTACCTCACCGCCGGCGAGCAACGTCGCACCGTCCACGATCGCCTCGGACACCTGGTCGTGGACGCTCCGGCGCATGCGCTCGTCGACCAACGGCCCGAGCTCGGTCGCAGGCTCGACGCCCGAGCCGGCCGCCAGCGCCTTCGCGCGCCGGACCAGCGCGTCGAGGAAGTCGGCGGCGACCGGCTCGGCAACGTAGATCCGCTCGATCGAGGTGCAGATCTGCCCGGCGTTGGCGAACGCGCCGAGCGCCGCCTGCTCGGCTGCCCACACCGGATCGACCCCGGCGTCGACGATCATCGGGTCGTTCCCGCCGTTCTCCAGCACGGCCTTGGCACCGGTGCGCGCCGCGGCCTGCGCGATCGCCCGCCCGGTCAGGGTCGAACCGACGTGCGCGACGACGTCGACGAGCGGGTCCGCAGCGAGCGCGGCCCCGGTACGGCCGTCGCCGACGAGGACCTGCAGCACTCCGGGCGGCAGCACCTCGGCGAACGCCCGGGCCAGCTCGACGCCCGTGTGCGGGCTGCGCTCGGAGGGCTTGAAGACGACCGTGTTGCCAGTCACCAGCGCAGCGCCGATCAGTCCGCACGGCACCGCGACGGGATCGTTCCACGGCGTGATCGCGGCGACGACGCCCCGTGGTTGCGGCACCATCAGATCGGTCGCGTCCCAGCCTCCCTGCAACGACCGGCCGCGGTGGAGGGGACCGAGCTCGGCGTACTGGCGCAACGTCGCGACACCGGCGTCGACTCCCCCGCGAGCGTCCGCGGGCGGCTTGCCCATCTCGCGGGTAGTGAGGACGGCAAGTGCGTCAGCGGACGCGGCAAGCCGGGCGGCGGCCTCCGCCACGCACGCGGCACGCTCGGCCGGCGCGGTACGCGCCCAGTCCAGCGCAGCCTTGGCGGCGGCCTCGACCGCCGCCCCGACCTCGGCCGGCGCGGCGCACTCCAGAGTGCCGACGAGCGAGCCGTCCGCGGGATCGAGGACGGTCAGCAGGTCGGAGTCGTACGGTTCAGCGCCAGGCACAGCGGCTCCCTCGGCGTCGGGGTAAGGGTCGTCCGCCCCGTACCCCGACGCCGGCTGGCCAATCAGGCACCTCAGCCGATCCGCACGACCACCTTGCCGCGGGTGTGGCCCTTCTCGACCGTGCGGTGTGCATCGGCGGCGTGCTCGAGATCGAAGACCTCAGCGATCTCGACCTTGACGACACCCTGATCGATCAGCGTCGCCAGCTCGGCGAGGTCGTCGGCGTCGGGGCGGACCCAGACGTAAGCGCCGCCGAGCTCGTCACGGGCACGCGGGTCGGTGATCGAGACGATCCGGCCGCCGTCGGCGAGGAGGTCCGGCGCGGTGTCCACGGCCTCGCCGCCGACGTAGTCGAGGATGACGACGAACCAGCCGGTTGCCACCGCGCGAGCCCTCTCGACGAGACCGTCGCCGTACGCGACCGGCTCGGCACCGAGCGAGCGCACGTAGTCGTGGTTGTGCTCGGACGCCGTACCGACGACCCGGGCACCCGCGTGCACGGCGAGCTGCACCGCGAACGAGCCGACGCCTCCGGCCGCAGCATGGACCAGCACCGTCTGACCCGCGACGAGACCCGACCGCCGGATCGTCTGCAGGGCGGTCAGTCCCGCGAGCGGGACGCCTGCGGCCTCCTCGAACCCGATGGTCGACGGCTTCTTGGCCAGGGTGCGGACGGGGACGGCGACGTACTCGGCGAGCGTGCCGCCGGAGACCACGTCCTTGCGGGCGTACGCGAACACCTCGTCGCCGACCTCCAGCTCCGGGGTGTCGAGACCGACCTTGTCGACCACACCCGCGACGTCCCAGCCGGGGACGGCCGGCAGATCGACGTCGATCAGTCCCTGCAGGTGACCCTCTCGAACCTTGTAGTCGACGGGGTTGACGCCTGCGGCGATCACCTTGACCACGACCGTGTCGGGGCCGATGTGCGGCTCCGGCAGGTCGCGGAGGCTCAGGACGTCAGCGCTTCCGAACTCCTCGTACGCGATAGCTCTCATGCAGGGACGAACCGTGCCGGGCAGCCGCGCATTCCGAACGTGCCCGACGCCAATGCCCCGGCGAGGTCATCTCTCGCCGTAGCGGGAGAGGAGCTCGGCACCGATCCTGCGGAGCTCCTCCTTCACCGCGTCTCCCTCGACGACCTCGACCCGTGCTCCCCAGCCGGCGAGCTGCTCGGCGACCGACACCGCCGTGTGGGCCGCGACCCTGACACGGGCCCGGCCGTCCGCGGCCGGCGGCTCGGGAGTGCAGTGCTGACCGAAGTGGTCACGCAGGACGGGGACGAATCGCCTGTCGACGAGCACGACGGCGGACACCAGGGATCGTCGGCGCTCCATCGTGGTCACCACGTCCGCCCACGCCTCCTCCAGCGCGAGGTCGTCGGGTCGCTCGGCCGACTCGTCGGTGACCTCCGCCGTACGCACCCGGTCCACGCGGAACGTTCGTCGACCCCGCTCGGTCCCCGCCAGGAGATACCAGCGGTCGTCCTTGTCGACGAGCCCCCAGGGGTCCACGAGCCGCTCGGTCTCACCGCCGCGACCCTCGTACACGAGGCGGACGCGTCGACGCCGGACCACGGCGTCCTGGAGGCGCTCGACGAGCGGGGGCCGCGACCGGTCGGCTCCACCCCACGGGGTCGCGTCGACGTGGACCGCCTCGGCCGCCGCCTCGGCGTCCTCGCGGAACGTGCGTGGGAGTGCTCGGACGAGCTTGCGCAGCGCCGCCTTGAGCTCCGGGGATCCGGACGCCGCCGGGCCTGCGAGCAGGAAGAGCGTCCGGGCCTCCGACGCGGTGAGGCCCGTCAGGTCCGTCCGGGCGCCGCCGACGAGCGACCAGCCCCCGTGACGCCCTGGTCGCGCATAGACCGGGACACCGGCGGACGACAGAGCCGTCAGGTCACGCCGCGCGGTCGCCACCGAGACCTCGAGCTCCGACGCCACCTCGGCAGCGGTGACCTGTCCCCGCGACTGCATGAGCAGGAGGGTGGCGACAAGACGGTCCGCACGCATGTCCCGATCTTGTCAAAGAAAGTGCTCAGAAGGTGATCACTTAACGGGGCAGGCTGGGATCACCACCCCATCAGAGAGGACCACCACCATGCTTCGCGGACTCGCCACCATCAGCTTCTACGCCGACGACCTCGCCGCTGCCCGAGACTGGTACGCCGAGGTGCTCGGCGCCGACCCGTACTACGCGTTCCCTTCCGAGGGGGCGCCCGGCTACATCGAGTTCCGGGTCGGCGACTACGAGCACGAGCTCGGCATCATCGACGCGCGGTACGCGCCCGCGGACCGTCCGTCCGGGCCGGCCGGAGCCGTCACCTACTGGCATGTCGACGACCTGCAGGCAGCACACGACCGTCTCCTCGCCCTCGGCGCGACCCCGCACCTGCCGATCACCGAGCAGGGTGGCGGCACGGGATTCGTGACGGCGTCGGTCGTCGACCCCTTCGGCAACCTCCTGGGCATCATGAACAATCCGCACTACCTGGAGGTG
>NZ_JARBCJ010000089.1:0-13147 GCF_028803055.1 Mumia sp. | reverse complement strand
CGCAGAGGAACACCGCGACGACGACGGCGAGGCTCACGCCGTGGTGCAGGTGGAACGCTCCGACGATGACGACCACCTCCGCGGCGACCGAGAGCATCAGCGTCGCGAGCCGGTGGTGCGCGTACGGCACCTCGTCGCCGGCTGCGGTGAACGAGCGACGCAGACCGCCCGGCCCCACGAGGAACCCGCACGCCAGGGCGACGCCGCCGAGCATGCCGACCGCGACCACGGTGTGCCGTCCTGCCTGTCGTCCCGCCTCGTCGATCAGCTCGTAGACGAGGGCGAGCGCGCCGCCGAGCACGAACGACGCACCAGCGACCACCCCCTACCAAAGGTGGAGCGGGCGTTGGACCTCAGACCGACGCCCGGGGCGTTCTGGATGGCGATGATCGAGAGATGACACTCGCACTCGCCGGATTTCTCGTGGCCATGGCTCTGGTCGACAGCACCAGCATCGGGACGCTGATCATCCCGGTGTGGCTCGTCCTGGCGACGCGACGGGGCCATCAGGGACGGGTCGTGATCTACCTCCTGACGATCGCGGCCTTCTACCTCGTGCTCGGGATCGCGCTCGCCGCCGGTGCCCAAGCACTGGTCCCGGTGCTGGGTGACATCGTCACCTCGAGGCCGGGTCGCGTGGTGATGGTGGTGGTCGGTGTCGGGCTCGTCTGGCTGAGCTATCGGATCGACCCCAAGTATCGGGCCAAGCGCGGCCACGACCCCGCCGAGTCGTCACGACGGTGGCAGGAACGCATCACCGGGGCGCTGTCCACGCCGGGCGGAATGGTCGGCCTGGCCGTGGTCGCCGGTGGGATCGAGGCGGCGAGCATGCTGCCCTATCTGGCCGCGATCGGCGCCCTGACCGCGGCGGACATCGGGATGGCGGCCACCACCGCAACGTTGGCCGTCTACTGCCTCGTGATGATTCTCCCCGCGCTGCTGATCCTCGCGCTGCGGCTCGTCGCCGCACGCTGGGTCGATCGACCGCTCGAACGACTCGGCTCGTGGGCCGGGCAGCGCGCCGGCAGCGCGACCGCGTGGACGGTCGGAATCGTCGGTGTCCTCGTGGCGCTGCAGGGCGTCGGCGGGCTCCTGTGACGGGGCTCACGCTCTCGCCTGCTAGCAAACGCTTGCAAATGCAAGCAGCGCCACGAAGACTGAAGGCGGAGTCCACGCCACCTGGCGCGGCCCGCACGACCGAGGGAGAAGCAATCATGGCCATCAAGGAACAGCTCACGACGTCCACACCGTTCCTCGCCGTCGTCGGCGCCGGCGACATCGTCGTCGAGAAGGTCCGCGCGTCGGTCCCGTCGTCCGATGACGTCGACGGCGTCATCAACGACCTCAAGGGTCTGCCCGAGCAGCTCAAGACCGTGCCGGAGCAGCTCAAGGTGTTCCCCGAGAAGGCTCAGGCCGCTGCTCTCGAGGCGCTCAAGGACCTGGAGACCACGTACGCCGGACTGGCCGAGCGTGGCGAGACCCTCGTCGGCCGCATCCGCAAGCAGCAGGCGACCGCCGACGTCAAGAAGTCGGCCAAGTCCACCGAGGCGAAGGTGAAGGCGACGACCACCACCGCCAAGAAGTCCACCGCGTCGACGAAGTCGGCCGCCAAGGGCGCCGCCACGTCGGCCCGCAAGACCGCCGGCAACGCGGCGAAGGCCACCAAGGCCGGCGCGGAGAAGGTCGGCGACTGACCCCCGTGGGCGCGGGGCCTGTCTCGGTCGGTCCCGCGCCCGCTCCGGCTCCCGTAGCCTGGCCGGCATGCAGCTTCCCGATGAGCCCGCACGCCGGATGCGGGTCTCCGACGCCGACCGCGAGCAGGTCGCCGAGATCCTGCGCAGCGCGGCCGGTGAGGGACGGATCGACACCGACGAGCTCGACGAACGGCTGGAGGCGGCGTACGACGCCAAGACCGTGGCCGACCTGGTCCCCCTGACCGACGACCTTCCCGCCACTCCGCCGTACGCGCAGCCGGTTCCGGCGCGCCACGTCTCGCCCGTCACCCCGGTCGGCGAGCCCACCCACCAGCGCGGCGTCGCGATCATGAGCGGCTTCGAGCGCAGCGGCGACTGGCTGGTGCCGTCCGAGCTGACGGTGACCGCCGTGATGGGCGGGGCCGACATCGACGTGCGCCGCGCCCGCTTCAGCGCTCCCGAGGTGGTCATCACCGTCAACGCGATCATGGGCGGCGCGCAGATCACCGTGAACCCGACGACGCGTGTCGTCGTCGAGGGCATCGGCATCATGGGTGGCTTCAGCGGGCCCCGCGACGACAGCGAGGTCGCGCCCGGTGCTCCCACCGTGCGGGTCCGGGGCTTCGCGCTGTGGGGCGGCGTCGGTGTCGTCCGCCGACCCCTGGACTGAGTGCGCGCCGTGGCGGTGTGCCCGGCTTAACCGCTTGACCTCCCGTGCCACGATGGACGGGCTATGAAGATCTGACACCGATCCCGCTCGCGTCCGCGGCGCCCCTTGCCCGGCGAGCCCCTTCTGACCCTGTGAGGTCATCGGTGTCTCTCCCCTTCAGCCCGTCCTCCACGACGGAAGCCGCCGCGACCAGCCGTGCTCTCGTCGCCCGCGGCATCACGGTCGAGTACGGGATGCGTCCCGTCCTCGACGACCTCGACGTCACCGCGTCCCCCGGCGAGCGCCTCGGCCTGGTCGGGGAGAACGGCGTGGGCAAGTCCACGCTGCTCCGCGTCCTGGCCGGGCTCCAGGCGCCCGACGACGGCACCGTCAGCCGGCCGACGCGCGTGACCTACCTCGGCCAGGTCCCCGACCTCCCCGACTCCGGCCGGGTGCGGGACGCAATCGACGGTGCGCTCGCCGACTTCCGTGGTCTCGAGAGCGAGATGAGGACCCTCGAGGACGCGATGGCCGACGGCGATCCTGACGCCGCGGCGCTCGAGGCGTACGGCGACGCGCTCGACGAGTACGAGCGGCGCGACGGCTGGTCGGCAGACTCTCGGGCGGCGCGCGCGATCGCCGGGCTCGGGCTCGGCGACGTCGGCGACGACCGCCCTCTCGGGACCCTCTCGGGGGGCCAACGCTCTCGGCTCGCCCTCGCGCTGGCGCTGGTGACGTCGGCCGACCTGATGCTGCTGGACGAGCCGACCAACCACCTCGACGATGCCGCCGTGGGCTATCTGGAGCGCTCGCTCAAGGACCAGCGCGGTGTCGTCATCGTGGTCTCGCACGATCGGGCGTTCCTCGACGCGACCTGCACGGCGATCCTGGACCTCGACGCGACGCTGCACGTGGCACCGGACGGTACGACCTCCACCGGGCCTGCGCGCTACACCGGTGACTACACGGCGTACCTCGACGCGAAGGCGTCCGCGCTCGTGCGCTGGGCGCAGGCGCGCGACGCCTGGGAGGACGCGTACGACGACGCGAAGGCGGTGCTCAGCACCGGCAGCCGTCAGATCGGGCACGGCTACCGAGCGCCCCGCGACAACGACAAGTTCATCGGCCACTTCCTCGGTGAGCGCAAGGACGCGGCGGTGTCGCGGCGGGTGCGTGACGCCGAGGCGCGGCTGGAGCGGCTGGTGGCCAGTCCTGTCCCGCCACCGCCCGAGAGGAGGGCGTTCGCCGGCCTCGTCGGGGTCTCTCCTGCTGACGGTGTGCTGGTCTCGGTCCGCGATGTGGAGGTGCGTGGAAGGCTCCGCCTCGCCGCGCTCGACGTCACCGCCGACAGCCGCCTGCTGGTCGTCGGCCCCAACGGTGCGGGCAAGTCGACGCTGCTCGGCGTCCTCGCCGGTGCGATCGAGCCCGAGGCGGGCACCGTGCGCCGGCAGCGACGGCTGCGGATCGGCTACCTGCCGCAGGAGGATGCGTACGCCGACCCCCGCGCGAGCGCGCTCACGGTGTTCGCGGACGGGCGGGACGGTCCGGTTGAGGAGTGGCGGGACGCTCTTCGCCGGACGGGCCTGCTGCACCCCCGCGACCTCGACACGGCGGTGGGCGACCTGTCCGTCGGGCAGCAGCGGCGGCTCTCCCTCGCCCGGGTCGTGAGCGGAGCGCCGCAGCTGCTCCTGCTCGACGAGCCCACCAACCACCTCTCGGTCGCTCTCGTGGACGAGCTCCAGGACGCTCTGGTCAGCTCACGCGTGCCCGTCGTCCTGGTGACACACGACCGCTGGTGGCGGGCCCGCTGGGACGGCGCGACGCTGCCGCTCGGCACGACGGGGTGATCGTCTGGCTTCGTCGCTCTCCGACCGGAGTATGACGTGGCCGCGGCGAGCCCGTCCCGCAGACCGACGCACCGACACAGTCGCGATTCCTAGCGTGGTGGCATGAACTCCCCACTCGTCGCCACCGACCTCGTCCAGACCTACGGCGAGGGGTCGACCGCCACGCACGCCCTCGCCGGCGTCAGTCTCTCGGTCGCGCCGGGTGAGTCCCTCGCGATCATGGGCCCGTCCGGATCGGGCAAGACCACGCTGCTGCACTGTCTCGCGGGAGTCCTCGCGCCGACCTCGGGCTCGATCGTGTGGAAGGGAGCCGACCTCGCAAGCCTGTCCGACCGACGACGTACGGCGCTGCGACGCACCGACTTCGGCTTCGTGTTCCAGTCCGGGCAGCTCCTGCCCGAGCTTCCCGCGGTGGAGAACGCCGCACTGCCGCTCATGCTCGCGGGGACGTCACGGACCGAGGCGACGCGGGTCGCTGCCGCCTGGCTCGCCCACCTCGGGCTGGCGGGGTTGGAGCAACGGCGCCCCGGTGAGCTCTCCGGGGGACAGTCGCAGCGAGTCGCCATCGCGCGTGCGCTCGCCGGATCACCGGGCGTGGTCTTCGCCGACGAACCGACCGGCGCGCTGGACCAGGCGACCGGCGCGGACGTGCTGAGCGTCCTCACCTCCGCCACGCGGTCGACCGGAGCCGCCCTCGTGGTCGTCACCCACGACGAGGCTGTCGCTCGTCACTGCTCACGCATGATCACCATGCGCGACGGCCGGGTCACGGGCGAGTACGTGCACGAGGAGGCCGCACGATGAGGACCACGATCTCCCTGTGGGCCCTGCTCCGCTCGCACGGCTCCGGGCGCCGCGACCCGCAGCGCCTCACCGAGGTGCTCGCGGTCGTCGCGTTCGCGACGACGACAGCCGTCCTCCTCCTGGTGATCGGCGGGTTCCAGGCCTTCTGGGACCGGGCGGGAGGTGCCCCCGGCATCCGCGCCGGTCTCGACGCCCCGGAGACGCCGTACGCCATCCAATACCCGTTCCTCGCCGGTATCGCCGTCCTCCTGATCCTCGTCCCGCTCGGCACGCTCGGTGCCGCCGCCGCCAGGTTGGCGGCCGAACGGCGGGATGCCCGGCTCGCCGCGCTGCGACTGTGCGGAGCGACGCGCAGCCAGGTCGCCGGGCTGACCGTCCTCGACGCGACCGCACAGGCGGCCGTGGGCGCAATCGCCGGGCTCGTCGGGTACGCGCTGCTCGTCCCGCTGGTTGCTCAGGTGCGGTTCCAGGATCGTCGGTTCGCCTTCTCCGAGCTCTGGGTGGGGGTGCCGGTCGTGGTTCTCGCTGTCGCGGCCGTGCTCGCGATCGCGGTGCTCTCGGCGGCGGCGAGCCTTCGGCGGGTCGCGATCACCCCGCTGGGCGTCGCCAACAGAGTCACTCCTCCGGGCCTGCGGAGAGTTCGGCTGCTCGCGACCGTGGGTGGCTGCCTCGCGCTCGTCGTCGCACCCCAGGTCCTCGGCGGATCGGTGGGCGTCGCCCTCGCCGTCCTCGTGACCCTGCTCGTGCTCACGTTCGCGACGCTCAACCTCGTCGGCCCCTTCGTGATCGGGGTCGTCGGTCGCGTCACGGCTGCGGCGGCGCGCTCGGTGCCGACCCTCCTCGCCGGACGACGGATCGTCGACTCGCCCAGGACGGCATGGCGCTCCGTGGGTGGTGTCGCGCTCGCGACCTTCATCGCCGGTCTCACGGCGACGTTCTCGCTGCTCGATCCCAACACCGTCGGCCGTCCCGACGAGGCGGCGTTCATCGCCGACCTCAAGACCGGCGGCTTCTTGACGCTGGCGATCGCCGGGGCGCTGGCGGCCGTCTCCACCGGAGTGATGCAGGCAGGTCGGGTGATCGAGCAGCGCGAGGAGCACCGGGCGCTCGTCCTGGCCGGGACCGACCACCGCACGCTCGACCGCGCTCGGACGAGGGAGACGATCATCCCGCTCGTGGCCAGTGTCGGCGTCGCCACGGCGACCGCGCTGATGGTGCTGGTGCCGGTCGTCGGCCTTCAACCGGTGGCCCAGCCCTCGGTCATCGCCCAGTACCTGCTGTGCGTCGTCGTGGCCTCGGGTCTGGTCCTCGCCGGCGCCGCGACGTCCCGCAGGGTGGCACGGACGGTGGCCTGAGCGCCGCGACGGGGCGACCGTACGGACCTCCCCCGGCGGCCGCCGGAGCTCCCCCGTACGGGGGAACCGCGCGGCAGTGCAGGTGACGAATGTGGAGGAGTCCACTTCCTCACGAAGGAGAACTCATGGTCCACGATCTCGCCCTCCGCGCCCGCACTCCGCTCGCGCTCGGGGCCACCTCGGTGCTCGCCCTCGCGCTGGGAGCGCTGTGGCTCCTGGAGCCCAGCAGCAGTCCGTACGAGGACACGGACGGAGCGGTGTCCCTGCTCTCCCTGCTTCCCGACGTCGTGGCGCCGGTCCTCGTGCTCCTCGGCGGGGTCCTGGGCCTCGCGACCTCGGTCGCGCTGGCGACCGCCTCACGATCACCGGTCGGCCGCCGAGGCCTCATCGCCGCCGCGGCCACGGTCGCCCTCGTACTGTCGGTCTTCTGCATGGACTCGCAGCTGATCGCGTTCATCGGCTACTTCTGCGCGATGACGATCCCGGTGATCGCGGTGGTGCTCCTGGTGGCGGCGCTCCGCCGCTCGATGGCCGCGCGTGCGACTGCCCTCGTGGCGACCGGGCTCGTCACCTGGTGGGGCATCGGCTCGGGCTCCTTCGCTCCCGACACGATCGGCGAGCTGGTCCGCACCCTCGGTGAGGGGTACGCACGGGTCGGTTTCCGCCCGTGGATCCTCCTCGGGCTCGCCGCGCTGACCGTCCAGTGGATGTCGGCGTCGCTGGCGTGGGCCGCGCCGTACACCGCGCGCCTGCAGCAGCCGTCGACCAGGCTCGACCGGATCACGACCATCGCCACCGTGGTCGCCGCCGTCTGCCCCCTCCCGTACGTGCTCCTGCGATCGACGTGGCTGTTCCCGGACGCGCTGTTCACCGGGCCGCTCACCCCGGCCGACCTCGACCCCGCCATGCGGCTGTGGGGTCTCCTGCTCGGTGCCGCGGCACTCGGCGGATCGATCCTCACCGTCGGGCTGCTCCGCCCGTGGGGCCGGGTCTTCCCCGCATGGATGCCCTCCCTCCGTGGTCGCACCGTCCCTGTCGCGGCGGCCGCGGTCCCCGGTTATGCGGTCGCCTTCGTCCTCACCGCGACGGCGCCCTCGATCGTGCTCCTGTCGATCGAGCAGGCGGCCGACGGCGACACCGCGGCCCTGTGGATGCTGGGCGTCCTGCCCTTCTGGGCGTGGGGCCCGGCACTGGCCGTCGCCGTGTGGGGCTACGTCCGGAGCCGGCGGGCGGCGGGCGCGCAGACGACGCGACCGACCCGCGAGACGGGCAAGATGGCGGCATGAGCGCACGAGCCGAGGCGAGGACGGCGCTTCTGCGTACGGCGCTCCTGCGCACGGTGTTCGTCCTCATCGGGACGGCGCTGTTCCTGGCCTTCGGCCTGCTCGGCCTCAGTGTCGCGGCGACCGGACGCGAGACTGCCAACACCGGAGTGGCGGTGACCGGGGCGGTCCTGGTGGCAGCGCTGCTCGTCGCGGTCTCGCTGTTCCCGGCGGTGCGAGACATGGAGGTCGCCGGCGCCCGCATCCTGCTCGATCCTCCGGGTGAGCTCGTCGACGAGCCGGTGGACCGCCGCCACCACCGGTGGCGGACCACCTGGTTCGTGCTCGCCCACGTGCTGGCCGGAGGCGCCGCGGGCGTCACGCTCGTGATCGGGATCCCCTTCGCGTTCTCCGAGCTGCCGTGGTGGGTCGCGGTGAGCGCTACCGGCGCGATCCTCGCTCTGGTCGTCGCCCTCGGCGCCGGTCTCGCCTGGCTCTCCGTCGTCTGCCTCGGGCCGACCGACGCCGACCGGCTCGCCGTGGCGCAGCAGCGCATCGGCCGGGAGCAGGCACAACGCGCTCTCGCCCGTGACCTCCACGACGGAATCGGGCACGCCCTCAGCGTGATCTCGTTGCAGGCGGCCGCCGGCCGGCAGCTGGTGCGTCGTGACGTCGACCATGCCGAGGAGTCGCTCGGCATCATCGCCGACACCGCGAGACGGGCCCTCGACGAGCTGGACCACGCCCTCGGCCTCCTGCGGGACGAGCCCGGCCCGGCCGATCGCGCGCCGGCGCACGGCCTGGACGACATCTCGGTCCTCGTCGCCTCCTACGTCGCCGGCGGCGCCGACGTCCGGGCAGACCTCGCCGATCCCGTCGGGATCCCGGACCTCGTGTCGCGGGAGGCGTTCCGGATCGTGCAGGAAGGGCTCACCAACGCCTACGAGCACGGTGACGGCACGGCGATCCACCTCGAGACGCAGGTCGGCGAGGCGGTGGTCGTCGCCGTACGCAACGGTGTCCCTCGCTCCGGTGCCGGTGGTCGCGCCGCGCGGACCTCCGGGCGTGGCCTCGACGGCCTGCGGGAGCGGGTCGCCCTGCTCGGTGGTGACCTGGACGTACGGCAGGCCGACGGGACGTGGCACCTCGTCGCCCGGCTGCCGCTACCTCCGGCCGACCGGCGGGAAGCAGCGCGATGAGCGCCCCCATCCGTGTGCTCCTCGTCGACGACGAGCCGCTCGTACGGCGCGGCCTGCGCGCGATCCTGGAGAGCGACCCGGGGATCGAGGTCGTCGGGGAGGCGGCCGACGGCGCGGCGGCGCTGACGTCGACGCGGTCGCTCTCGCCCGACGTCGTGTGCATGGACGTGCGGATGCCGGGCGTCGACGGCATCCGCGCCACGGAGCTGCTCCTCGCGCTGGACCCGGCGCCGCGGGTGCTGGTCGTGACGACGTTCGAGAGCGACGAGTACGTCTTCGAGGCCCTGCGCGCCGGCGCCTCGGGCTTCCTGCTCAAGCGGGCCGACGCCGACCAGGTGGTGACGGCGGTGCGTGCGGTCGCGGCCGGCGAGAGCCTTCTCTTCCCTGAGTCGGTGCGCCGGCTCGCGGTACGGCACGCGCCGGCGCAGCCGACATACGCCGGTCCCGCCCTGACTCCGAGGGAGTCGGAGGTGCTGGCGCTGGCGGCGCGCGGGATGTCCAATCCGGAGATCGCCGGCGAGCTCGTCCTCGGAGTGGAGACGGTCCGCACCCACGTGGCGAACGTGCTCGCCAAGCTCGGTGCGCGGGACCGGACGCAGGCGGTCGTGATCGCGTACGAGTCCGGCCTGGTCCCGCACGGACGGTTGCCTTGAACAACCGTTGACACAAGCGACGGACGCTGGAAGATTTCCGGCATTACGTGTCTTCGATGGCACGACCTCATCCTGCGGAGGACCAGCATGCGACGACCTGCTGCGATCGTGTTCACCACCGCCCTCGTCGGAGGACTCCTCGGAGTGCTCCCGGCGACCGCGGCACCCCCCAAGGCCCCGACCGACTCACCACCTGTCGACCTCGAGATCTACAGCGCCACCGTCGACGCGAAGGGACTCGACCTCCTCGCCGAGGCCGGCGTCGACCGGAGCCACGACGTCGTCAGCTCCAAGGGGGGCAAGGCCGAGGTGGAGGTGGTGCTGCCACCGAGCCAGGCGCGCAAGCTCCGTGAGGAAGGCGTGGACCTCAAGGTCAAGAAGATCGACGGCGTCAAGGCGAGCACGCTCTCCGCACGCCAGTCGGCGGCCGGCTACGACGTCTTCACCTCCTACAGCGAGGCCGGCGGCATCCGGGACGACATGGTGGCGGCGACCAAGCGCTACCCGAGGCTCACCAAGCTCGTGAAGGCCGGCAAGTCGGGCACCGGGCAGGACATCCTCGCCGTGAAGGTCGGCAAGAACGCCAGCAAGTCCCGGGACGGCAGCAAGCCCGCCGTCCTGTATGGGGGCACCCAGCACGCGCGCGAGTGGATCACGCCCGAGATGGTCCAGCGCCTGATGCACTACATGCTCGACCGTTACGGCAAGGACCGTCGGATCACCAAGATCCTCGACACGACGGAGCTGTGGTTCCTGCCGGTGCAGAACCCGGACGGCTACGACTTCACGTTTACCGAGGGCAACCGTCTGTGGCGCAAGACCGTGCGCGACAACAACGGCGACGGGCAGGTCACCGCCGGGGACGGCGTCGACATGAACCGGAACTTCCCCTTCAAGTGGGGGTACGACAACGAGGGCAGCTCGCCGCAGCCCTTCAGCGAGACCTACCGCGGACCCGCGCCGGCCACGGAGCCGGAGACCCGCGCCACGATCGGGCTGGTCGACAAGGTCGGGTTCGAGTTCTTCGTCAACTACCACTCCGCTGCCGAGCTGCTTCTCTACGGCACCGGCTGGCAGGTCGAGACGCCGACACCCGACGACGAGATCTACGCCGCACTCGCCGGCAACGACGCCAACTCGGCGGTCCCTGGCTACGACCCCGACCTCTCGGCAGAGCTCTACACCACCAACGGCGACACGAACGGGCACGTCCACGAGGAGCAGGGCACGCTCGCGTACACGCCGGAGATGGCGACCTGCCAGACGGCCAGCGCCTCCGACCCCGACGACGAGTGGGACCCGGCGGCATGCGTGAGCATCTTCTCGTTCCCCGACGACGAGGAGCTCGTCCAGGCCGAGTTCGAGAAGAACATCCCGTTCGCGCTCTCCCTCGCGGAGTCCGCACACGACCCGGACGACCCGAAGTCGTCGGTCGGCATCACGGTGAAGGACATCCGTCCTGACGTCTTCACCACCTCCTACGGCCGCAAGCAGACCGTCGCGGTGACCGCGAAGCGCAAGCTCAAGGGCCTGCTGATGACCACCCGCATCAACGGTCGCGTCCGCGGCGTCACACGGATGAAGGAGTGGCGAGGCGGCGAGAAGTACGGCAACGAGAACGACAAGTACTACGACGAGTACCGCGCGGAGGTGAAGGGCCAGAAGCCCGGCGACAGGGTGACGGTGACCTTCACAGGGCTCAACGTGAAGCCGTTGCGCGGCTCACGCGAGTCGTTCTCGTACACCGTCGCCGACGACATCGGCGGTGACGTGCTGATCCTCGCGGCCGAGGACTACACCGGGCTGTCACCGGCACAAGCGGTCAGCTCGCCGAAGTACGTCTCGGCCTACGCCGACGCGCTCAACGCCGCCGGCTACAGCACCGACGTGTACGACGTCGACGCCGCCGGCCGCACGGCTCCGCACGACCTCGGAGTCCTGTCGCACTACGACGCCGTCGTCTGGGAGACCGGCGACGACCTCATCCCGAGGAACACCGGGCAGATCGGAGGCACGGCGGCCAAGTGGGCGTACGACACCGAGCTGCGCGTCCGCGACTACCTCAACGAGGGCGGCAAGGTGCTGGTCGCCGGCAAGTACGCGCTCTACGCGCAGGCGGCTGACGGCAGCTACTACTACCACCCCGACGAGGAGACGGCCGGGTCCTGCACGACTCCGGGGGCCTACCCGTGCCTGCCGCTGGGCAACGACTTCCTCCAGTACTGGCTGGGGTCGTACCAGTACGTCGACGACGGCGGCACCCGTGAGGACGGCACGACCTTCCCGCTCCAGGGTGACGAGGACGGTCCGTTCGAGGGCTTCGCGGCACAGCTCGACGGCTCGCAGGACCACACCGGCGCGTTCGTGTCGACGTCGTCGTTCCTGCCGGTCGAGGAGTTCCCGCAGTTCGAGTCGAGTGCCCCGCTGTCGTGGCTGCGCGGCTCCGGGGACCCCTACGCGCCGTTCACCGGCGACTGGTTCATGACCTCGGGCTCGGCCGACCAGGCCTACAAGCGGCTCGCGACGACCGTGGACCTGACAGGGGCGACGTCGGGATCGCTGGACTTCAAGTTCAGCGCCGACGTCGAGGCCGGCTGGGATGCGGTGTTCGTGGAGGCGAGGCCGGTCGGCACCGACGACTGGACGACCCTCCCCGACGCCAACGGCAACACGACGCAGGCCACCGGAGAAAGCTGCACGTCAGGATGGGCGATCACCCTCCATCCGCAGCTGACCCACTATGTCGACGCGACCTGCCAGCCCACGGGCACGACGGGCGAGTGGAACGCCTTCAGCGGCAACTCCGGAGGCTGGCAGGACTGGAGTGCAGACCTGTCGGCGTACGCCGGTCAGCAGGTCGAGGTCGCGATCGTCTATGCCACCGACTGGGGCACCACGGGCCTGGGCGTGTGGATCGACGACGCGAAGACCACGGTCGGCGGGGCGACGGCGACCGAGACGTCGTTCGAGGCCGATCTCGGCGCCTGGACGGTGCCCGGTGCGCCCGCCGGCTCAGGGGTCAACCCCAACGACTGGGAGCGCGGCCAGCAGTCCGTCGACGAGGGCGCCGCGGTCATGACGCCCGACTCGGTGCTGTTCGGCTTCGGGTTGGAAGGCCTCGACGCGGCGAAGCGCCAGGACCTCCTGTCGCGGTCGTTGGACACGCTGCTCGACGACTAGCCACACACAGCAGCACGACTGACGGGCGGTGGGTCGGGCGGCACCCGCTCCCCACCCGGGTCGGCCGGCTCACCCCCCCGGCGTGTGCCCGGCCACCGGACGGACGACGTCGGCCAGCGACGTCGCCGGCCGGGCGAGCACGCGCTCGATCGTGTCGGTCGTCGCGACGTTGCGACCGTCCATGACCTCGGCGAAGAGCTCGACCAACCCGTACGCGAGCTCGGCCGGCTCCCCGGCTGCGACCACGGCGGTGACGAACTCCTCGACCGAGGCCGATCGGAACGAGACCGGGCTCCCGAGGGCGTCACCGATCGCCGCGACGGCCTCGCCGAAGGTGAGCGCCTGCGGCCCCGTCAGCTCGAGCACCGAGCCGGCGTAGGCGTCGTCGCGCAGTGCCGCGACCGCCACATCGGCCACGTCGTCGAGGTCGACGAACGGCTCCGGCACGTCCGGCGGGACCGGGATCGCCAGCTCACCGGCGCGGACGTCGTCGGCGAACATCCC
>NZ_JARBCJ010000088.1:0-13350 GCF_028803055.1 Mumia sp. | reverse complement strand
AGGTCGGTGGACCCGTCGTCGCGGGCGCGCAGGTAGATGTCCATGACCTCGGGCGCCGCCGTAGACGAGACCGAGCACCACGGCGCGACGCAGGCCGTCCCCGCGGATGGCGAGCACGGTCCTCGGCCGCAGGAGGAACAGGGCAGCGGCGGCGATCGCGAACCGTACGGCGAGGAAGTCGACCGGCGGGACGACCTCGACGAGGTCCTTCATGAGGAAGAACGTGGACCCCCACGCTGCCGTGACGGCGAGCAGCGCGGCTGCGGCGAGGACCCCGTCCGAGCGGGGCGCCAGCTCCATGGCGCTGTCGGCGGCGCTCACTGCGGGCGGAGCGAGGCCAGGAGCGCCAGGTCCTCGCGCCACGCGTCGGCGCCGCCTGGGGTCTCGAGGACGAACGGCACACCTACGGTGGCCGGGTGCGCGAGCATCGCGGCGAACGCGTCCTTGCCGAGGTGCCCGACGCCGATCCGCTCGTGGCGGTCCTTGAAGCTGCCGCGGACGTCCTTGGAGTCGTTGGCGTGGACGAGGGCGAGTCGGCCGGGACCGGCGACCTCCACGAGACGCTCGAGGGTCGCGGCGACTCCCGTGGGCTCGTCCAGCGGTTCGCCGGCGGCGAAGGCGTGGCAGGTGTCGAGGCAGATCCCCACGCGAGGGTGGCGCTCGAGCGCCTCGAGGTACGGCTCCAGGTCGTCGACCTTCGCGCACAGCGAGCGCCCCTGCCCCGCGGTCGGCTCGAGCAGCAGTCGAGGCCCCTCCTCGGGGAGGGCGTCGAGCAGCGGGAGCAGACCTTCGCGGACCTGCGCGAGCGCGGCGTCGTACGCGCCGTCGTCGACGCACGAGCCGGTGTGGACCACGAGCCCGCGTGCCCCGATCGCGTGCGTACGGGCCAGGTTGTGGGCCACGCTCGCCACAGACTTCTCGTACGTGGCGGGGTTCGGGCTGCCGAGGTTCACGAGGTACGGGGCGTGGACGAACGCAGGCACGCCCTCGGCCTCGCAGAGTGCGCGGAACGCGGCGTCCTGCGCCGGGTCGCCCGCGGACGCGGCCCATCCGCGGGGGTTGCCGGTGAAGACCTGCAGCGTGTCGCCACCGAGATCGCGCATGGCGCGCCAGGCACCCTTCGCCAGGCCCGGACCGACGGGGACGTGCGCCCCCAACGGGTTGCGGGCATGCGTCGGCGGAGGGGTGGCAGGGGAGGGCACGGCCGCATTCTAGGGCGCCTGGCCGGAGGTCCCGCTCTCGAGGATGCTGACGATCGAGTACAGCGAGAAGGCGACCGCCCCGAGGCCGACGAGGACGCGGGCAGCGATGAAGAGGTTCGTGTCGTCGACCGCCGCCTGGAACACGAAGGCCGCGAGGAACAGGCACGCGAGGGCGGTCGTCACCGGGATCAGAGGGACCCGGTTGGCGAGGTCGAACGTCCGGCGCCAGACGAGCGAGAGGAGGCCGACCTTGCTGAGGATGCTGTAGCAGACGAGGCCGAGGCCGATCATCACGAACCCCGGCGTCAGGGCGTACGGCTCGTCGTTCACCAGCAGCACCACGACGCCCCAGACCAGGCTCACGGTGCCCATCGCCACCACGAGCCACGGCCAGAGGATCCGCTCGCGGGCGACGTACTTGTTCTCGATCTGGCGGACGATGCTGACGACCAGGCCGACGAGGCTCGTGCAGATGCACGCAAGCCCGGCCATGACATGACCGACGGTGAAGCGAGCCGGGGTCGTCGACCCGAAGAGGTTCGCGAGGGCGAACCCCCACGCCACCGCGGCGAGGACGATCGGGACCGCGACCAGCAGCGGGGCGGTCGGGCGGCCGAACGCCTCCGGCCGTACGTGGTGGTCACCCACCTCGAAGCTCGAGTTCTCCGGGATGAGGGTGAACTTGGTCGACGCCGTGGCCACGGTCGCGACGCATCCGCTGATCAGGCCCAGGCCAAAGACCACGTGCCCCGCCACGTACTCCTGGCTCTGGGCCGTGCCCGATGCTCCGGCGAACAGCGTCACCCCGTACGAGGCCGTTCCGGCCGCTACCGCGTAGCCGAGAACGGGGTAGAGGACGCGGTCGAGCGCCGTGAACCGCTGAAGGAGCTGCCTGATGATCGTCGCCGCCGTGCAGAACAGGCACAGGCAGATGGCGGCCAGGAACGTCACCACGTGTCCCGCGACGAAGTTGTCGGCCACATCGCCGGCGTTCCACACGTAGAGCCCGAAGCCGAGGCACAGCGCCATCATCGCGACCGGGATCGCGCGGAAGACGACGCTCTCGACGTAGCTCACAGCTTCTGAGCCTAGGGCCGGCCCTACCCGGCCGCGAGCCGATCGGCGCTGGATCAGACGATGCGCAGGACGATCGTCGAGCCCGGGGGTGCCTCGTCGCCGCTTCCGGGGGACTGCCGGGACACCGTCCGTCCTGGGATCGCGGGGGAGAGCCGAGGAAGGCCCTCGTGAAGAAGTCCTCGAGCACCGGGCCAGGTCGTGTTCGTGTCACGCAAGCGCGGGCGTCGGCACCTTCCTAGAAGTAGGGAGCCGATGATCGAGGAGGGACGACGCATGGGGGCGCCAACCGGGAGGGACGGTCGTGAGTACCTCGACGCCCATGCCGGCGGTGTGTATGTACTGCGGGCTCGGAGCAGAGCACGACGGCGAGGAGCTCGAACCGTCACTCGACGCTCCCGGCCGATACCAGCACGAGACGTGCAACTACATCGTCGACCGCGCCCACTACTACGCCCTCGCTAGAAAACCCGAGGAGGACCACGCCGCAGCCATCCGGGCCCGCTACCGGGCTCATCCAAGCCACCGGCCGCCAACGAGGTGTGCGCATCGGCGACGGGTCGCTTGCCCAGCGCCAGCACCGCCACACCGGCCTCGGCGACCTCGATCGCCGCGCGCAGGCCGGACCCTCCCGTCCCGACGACAAGGACAGACGTGGCGAGCTGGTTCTCTCGTGGCACCACGGTCGCTCCTCGATAGAATGCAGGCCTACGTCGACCCGACCGAGCAGCGTCGCGATCTGTGACACCGGCATTGCGGAGCGTTCCTGCAGGAGCCGCCCATGAGCGCCACCCCCCGCACGCAGCTGCTCGGGCGTCGGCGAGAGGCAGAGATCCTGTGCGACCTCGTCGATCGGACGCGACACGGCGCCGCCGCTGTCTGCGTCGTCCGGGGCGAGGCGGGCATCGGCAAGTCGACGCTCCTCGACCACGTCGCCGTCCACGCCTCTGACCTCACCGTGGTCCGGGCGCAGGGCGTCCAGGCCGACATGGACCTCGCTTTCGCCGGCGTCCATCAGCTGTGCGCGCCGTTCCTCGGACAGCTCGGCGACCTCCCCAGCCCTCAGCGCGACGCGCTCCAGGTCGCCTTCGGGTTGGTGGACGGACAGGCGCCCGACCGCTTCTTGGTCGGTCTCGCGGTGCTGAGCCTGCTCACGGCATCGGCTGACGCGCGGCCGCTCGTGGTGATCGTCGACGACGCCCAGTGGCTGGACCGGGTCTCACTCCAGACACTCGAGTTCGTGTCGCGTCGTCTGTTGGCCGAGCCGGTGGCCGTCGTCTTCGCCGTGCGGCACTCCGAGGGTGAGCCGGTCCTCGCCGACCTCCCGTCGTTGGAGGTGGGCGGGCTGGATGACCACGCGGCGCGGCAGCTGTTGGCCTCGGCGGTGCACGGACCGATCGACGACCAGGTCCGCGACCGGATCGTGGCGGAGACCCACGGCAACCCGCTCGCGCTGCTGGAGCTGCCGCGGGGCCGCAGTGCCGCCGACCTCGCGTACGGCTTCGAGATCGGGGACGCAGGATCGGTGTCGACGAGAGTCGAGCGCGACTACGCGCAGAGGCTGGCGGGCCTGCCGCGGCCGACTCGGCTGCTGCTGCTCCTCGCCGCGGCGGATCCGGTCGGTGACGCGAGCCTTCTCGCGCGGGCCGCCGGGCACGTCGGCATCACCGCGGACGCAGCGCCGGCGAAGGCCGCCGGCCTGCTCGAGTTCGGGGAGTCGGTCCGGTTCCGACACCCGTTGGCACGCTCGGCCGTCTACCGCGACGCGCTCCCTGACGAACTGCGCCAGGTCCACCGCGCGTTGTCGCTGGCCACCGACCCGGTCCAGGACCCCGACCGGCGTGCCTGGCACGCCGCGAAGGCCGGCTCCGGCCCGGACGAGGAGGTCGCGGCCGCTCTCGAGAGCTCCGCAGAACGCGCTCGGCTCAGGGGCGGCATGGCCGCTGAGGCCGCGCTCCTCGACCAGGCAGCGCGGTCGACACCGGATCCGCGACGGCGTGGGCGACGCGCGTTGGCCGCGGGGGAGGCGTACGTCGCTGCAGCGTCGCCCGACGCCGCGTCCGAGCTGGCCGGCGTCGCCGTGCTGTGCCCGTTGAGCGCGCAGGACCAGGCGCGGCTCGTACGCCTGCGGGCGCGTGTCCTCTTCGCCCGCAGCCGCAGCGACGAGGCCGCACCACTGCTCCTGGACGCAGCCGCCGCCTTCGCGAGCGAAGGGTCACCCCTCGCGCGCGAGACCTACCTGGAGGCGATCAGCGCCACCGTGTTCTCCGGTCGGGTCCACGGGCCCGCGGGTGCTCAGGCTGCGGCGATCGCCGCACGTGACTACGTGACCGGCGTTGTCGGCGCGCCGTCATCACCGCCTGCCCCGTCAGACCTGCTGCTGGAGGGGGTCACCACCCTGCTCGCCGACGGGCTTCCCGAAGGGGCGCCGCTGCTGCGACGAGCGCTCGGGCCGTTCGCGGACGAGGAACCAACCGACAGGGGGGCGACCCAGCGGTGGTTGGCGCTGGCCCCTGTGGCGCAGGAGACCTACGTCCACCAGCTGTGGGACTTCGCGGCGTGGACGACGCTGGCGGCCCGGATGGTGCGCGTCGCGCGAGACGTCGGCGCACTCGGCGTGCTGCCCCAAGCACTGCAGTTCGAAGCCGGGGTGCACCTCCACCGCGGCGATCTCGCCGCTGCCGCGCGCCTGATCGCGGAGGGTGACGCGATCAGCAGGGCGACCGGCTCCGCGCGGCTGACGTACGCGGCGCTCGTGCTCGCGGCCTGGCGGGGTGAGGAGGCTGATGCCACACGCATCCTCGACGAGGCACGCGAGAGCGCGACCATCCGCGGCGAGGTCTCGCTCCTCGGAGTCAGCGGACATGTCGAAGGGGTCCTCTACAACGGGCTCGCCCGCTACGACCGAGCGCTGGACGGAGCCCGCGCAGGGATCGAGCACGACGGCTTCAACTTCACCGGCTGGGCGCTGGCCGAGCACGTCGAGGCGGCCGTCCGGTGTGGCGAGGACGACCTCGCCGCGGAGTCGCTCCGTCGCCTGACCGAGCGGACTGCTCGGGTCGGCACCGGGTGGGCCCAGGGCATGCGAGCACGCTGCGAGGCCCTGCTGCGGGCCGGGGACGAGGCGGACCGTCTGTACGAGGCAGCGCTGGAGCACCTGCGGGGCGAGGGCATCACGGTTCAGGTCGCCCGCACGCACCTTCTCTACGGCGAGTGGCTCCGGCGTACGAAGAGGCGAGCGCTGGCGCGCGAGCACCTTCGTGCCGCGCACGAGCTGTTGCATGCGATGGGAGCCGACGCCTTCGCGGAGCGGGCCCGCCGCGAGCTCCGCGCGACGGGGGAGAGAGCCCGTCCCAGCGACGACCGCCGAGACGACCCCCTCACACCCCAGGAGTCGCAGATCGCCGCGCTCGCGGCGGAGGGGATGACCAACCCGGAGATCGGCGCCGAGCTCTATCTGAGCCCGCACACCGTCGAGTGGCACCTGCGCAAGGTGTTCGCGAAGCTCGGGATCGGCTCACGGCGTCATCTGCGCGACGCGCTGACGTCGGGGACGGCCGCTCGTCCGTAGGCGCGCGACCACGCACCGGACCACGGATCTCCGGGGCGCGGGGCACGGGGCGACGACCGGAGGCTGGATCTCCCAGGCACTCGGGTGCCGTCGGTCCGGTCCCACAGGAGCCCGCATGTCCCCACACGACCTCGACGCCGCCCTCCAGACCTTTCTCTGTCACCGCACGCACCTCTTCCGGGTCGCCTACCGCATCGTCCGCGACGTCGCCGGCGCCGAGGACGTCGTCCAGGACGCGTGGCTCCGCTGGCAGCGCACCGACCCTGCAAAGGTCACGAACCCCGCTGCCTTCCTCTCGACGACCACCACCCGCCTCGCGATCAACGTGATCCAGTCGGCCCACCACCGGCACGAGAGGTCAGGCAGCCCGGCCGTGCTCGGGCTCGCCGACCCCGCCCAAGACCCGTCAGGGCACGTCGAGCGCGCCAGTGAGGTCGAGCAGGTCCTTCACCTCCTGCTGGAGCGGTTGACCGCGGCCGAGCTGGCGGCGTACGTCCTCCGCAAGGGTTTCGACTACCCCTACGCGACGATCGCCCGGCTGCTCGAGACCACCGCCGCGAACGCTCGGCAGCTGAGTCGTCGAGGGCAGGAGCACCTCTCGAGCGACCGTGCGCGTCGAGTCGACGCCGATGCTCACGGTCACCTCCTCCAGGCGTTCTTCGCGGCCTCGCGTACCGGTGACCTGGGGTCCCTGGAGCGGCTGCTCACCGAGGGCACGCGTGTGCCGTCCCGGCTCGCTGACGTGGCCGCCTAGTCCGGACCTGCCGCAGAGAGCGGTGCGGGCGTGCGGCACCATCGGTGCACCACCCCTTCTCTTGATGGCGAGACGGCGTTGAACGACCATGAGACGCGGCGCGAGACGCCGCGCCGAGCTGCGCTGGCGGTCGGTGTGGTGGTGGCCGTCGCCGCTGCGTCGATCGGAGCGCTCGCGTTCGTGACCGGCGGAGCCCCGGTCGAGGACGTCGAGGGAGACGGCTCGGTCGCGGCCGTTGCTCGCGTTGCCGGCCCGGGCAGGCTGACGCTCTCGGTCGGCCCGCTCTGCGCCGACGCAAACGGGGCCGTCGACGTTCTCGCCGTTGCGGCCGCCGGTCGTGCCCGTGGGCTGGCAGTGACCGACTTCGGCTTCGTGGCTCCCGTGCGAGCCGCCAACGGCGACAGTGGGGTGGTGGTCGACGAGAAAGCCTCGCTGCACGAGAACCTCGATGGCCGGCCGGTCACGACGCGGTTGTCTGCGCCGTGCAGCGGGGGCGCAGGCAGCCCTCCGGAGCTGGTCGTGGAGCTCCGCAAGACCCTGAAGGGGATCGCTCGGACGCGCGGGTTCGACATCACGTACCGAGCAGGTGGTCGCAAGCACCAGATCTTCGTCCCGTACGGCCTTCGGGTGTGTGAGCCGACAGGGAAGTGCGACACGACGGCCTGAGGCGTCGACCCGGACGACCCCGCTCCTGACGCCGGCGTGGCTATCGTCAGTCCATGCCGCGCAGGCTGCTGCTGGTCGAGGGCGAGAGCGACGAGGTCGCCGTGCGGGCGCTCGCGCGTCGGCGGCCAACCGACCTCGCGGGCGCCGGGGTGGCCGTCGTGGCGATGGGCGGGGTGACCAACCTCGGCCGCCATCTCGACTCCGTCGATGATGCCGAGCTGGTCGCTGTCCTCCACGACGTCCGCGAGTCCCCGTACGTCGAGCGGACCCTCGCCCGTCACCAGGCCATCCCGACCGCGAGGTTCGTCTGTGACCTCGACCTCGAGGACGAGCTGATCCGCAGCCTCGGCGTGCCGCGGGTCCTCGAGGTGATCGAGTCGGCGGGCGACCACGGCGCGTGGCGCACGCTGACCCGACAACCGTTCCACCGAGACAGGCCGGAGGACCAGGTGCTTCGGCGCTTCCTCGGCACGACGAGTGGACGAAAGGCAAGGTACGCGCGGCTGCTCGTCGACGCGCTCGACCTCGACCGGGTGCCGCGCCCTCTCGTCGATGCCCTCACGGCAGTTGGTGCGTCATCCCTCTCGCCGGGGGAGAGTCCCCTGTCTTGACTCGAACCGTTCCAGCTCCCTGCCACGATCCGTGGCTACCTCACCGCGCACGAGCCGGTGCCCCGACGCCGCGCTCCGTGCGTTCACCCCCAGATCGACCACCTCCTGCGCCCAGCTCACGTACACGACCGAGCTCGTCGGCGCTCAGCGCGTGGACGACGATCCGAGTCACGCCGCCGGGTGGACTGCGAACATGTAGCAGCCGTAGACCGTGTTGCGGACGTGCAGAAAAGCGACGTCTGGCTCCGCCAACAACCGCTCGGCCACAGCCTCTTGACCGGTGCCCGGCTCGACGATCTCACCACCAACTATCTGCCCACGCTGGTCGTACGCCCGGAAGACCACCGTCCTTGAGCGGAAGTCGTCCGGATAGCCCGGATACTGCGGCCCCTCGCAACCGTCGGCGTGTACGAAGACCGGCCCGGTCTCGGCGTACACACCTTGCGGGCCGGGCGGGGTCACGGCGCCCAGACGCACTCGCTCGCCGGCTCGACTGTTGCGCAGGCAACAGCGCAGCTGAGCACCACCTTCGGTGTCGAGCCAGTCCCTGGCGTGCGTGATCGAGACGGAGGCGGGCAGCGCGTGAATTGACATGCTCATAGACAGATCTTTGTCAGCCACCGCACTGCATGCTGGCGGTTATCGGACGTCGTGATCCCGGTGCGGAGGTGGACGGGATCGCGGTGCTGGTTCAGGAGCGCGCGGCAGCAGCGGACGGTTGAGCGCGGCGGACGTCCCGCCGCAGGGTCAGCACGTCAGGCGTGAGCGCCCGCAGGAAGTCCTCGGCGTCGAACACCTCACCCGGTGCGACGGCACCTGTACCGGAAGCGCGGCCGTCGAGCAGCCGAGCCGTTGCCTCCACGACCAGCGGGGCCGTGGCGGCGTAGATGTCCCGACCACTGGCTGACATGCGGTGCGTCTGCCTTCCCGCCTCGGCGACGACGTCGACCACGAACTGCTGGGACGAACGGCCGCGGTCATCGATCGCCGGGGGAGGAGGGGTCTCTGGATCGCGGATGTCGGTGAGTGCCGACGCGCTGAGGTAGGAGTCGAGCCGGTCGACGGGCAGGTGCCGCGCGATGAGGACCGGCTCCGAGAACGGGACGGCGACGACGGCCTGCTCGCCCAGCCCCGGGAAGTCCCACGGGTCGGGCGGCGGGGACTCGCCGAGTGGTGCCAGCCGTCCGTCGACGATGGTCCGTCGAGGTGCGGTGTTGCGGCTCCCTGTGAGTCGTGTGCCGGTTGTCGGCCACCAACGGTCGAGCCCGACCGCGACCGTGAGCGCGGCCGGCTCTGTCAACCCGTCGAGGATGGACGTCGCGAGCAGGTCGGCGAGGCCGCCGTAGAACGCCATCGCGGGGATGACCGCGACCCCCGCCTCCTCTGCATCGAGAGCGCGCGCGGCGTACACGGCTTCGACGGCAGGCTGTTCGGCGGTGACGTCGAGGTAGTGGGCTCCCGCGGCAACCGCAGCACCCGACACGATCACGCCCGTGTCGAGGAACGGGCCGGCGACGTTGATGACGGCAGCCGCGCCAGCCACCGCCGTACGCAGCGCATCGGGATCGTCCACCCGCGCCGGGCGGATCTCCAGGTCGCGCCGCCCGTCGGTCATCGCTGCGAGTCGCGTCTCGTCACGGCCGGAGAGGATCGGAGTGAGGCCGCGTCGAAGGAGCTCGTCGACGACGAAGCGGCCGGTGTGACCGTACGCGCCGTACACGACGACGGGACCGGGGGAGGAGGAAGTCATGTCCCCATCCCATCGCGAGCCACCGCTGAACAGCCAGTGTCCGAACCGACGCCTGTCGTACAGTTTGCGACATGGTCACCGTGGGGCTGGCTCTGCACGCTGACGCGATGCTGTACGAGACGGCGATCGCCGCCGAGGTCTTCGGCGTCGACCGGTCGGACCTCTCGGGCGACGGCGCGTGGTACTCCCTCGTCGTCGCCACCCCCGACGGCACACCCGCGCCGTGGCTCGGCGATGCGCCGACCGTGGGGTACGACGCGCTGACAGGGGTCGACCTCGTCATCGTCCCGTCGACGAACCACCTCGACGCCGCGCCCGACCCGACCCTGGTGGACGCGCTGCGGGCGGCTCATGCGCGAGGGGCGCGCATCGCGTCGTTGTGCACCGGCGCCTTCGTCGTCGCCGCGGCCGGACTGCTCGACGGGCGTGAGGCCGCGACGCACTGGATGCACGTCGCTGAGCTCGAGCGCCTCTATCCGGCCGTACGCGCGCGTGCCGACGTGCTCTACGTCGATGACGGGCAGGTCCTCACCTCCGCCGGCAAGACGGCCGCCCTCGACCTGTCCCTGCACCTGGTCCGCTCCGACTTCGGCAGCGCCGCCGCCAACGGGCTCGCGCGGCGCCTGGTCGTGGCGGCGCAACGACCGGGCGGGCAGGCACAGTTCATCGCGGCACCCGTGAGTCCGACCGGGCCGGACTGCGTGGGTGCTGCCCTGGACTGGGCCCGCGAACACCTCGACCAGCCGCTCACGGTCACCGACCTGGCACGCGAGGCCGGACTCGGCGCACGCCAGCTGACGCGCCGGATGAGCACCGCGACCGGGCTGACGCCTCTGAGGTGGCTCCACCGCGAACGCGTGCTCCGCGCCCAGGAGCTGCTCGAGCGCACCGACGCGTCGGTGGAGCAGATCGCCACCCGGTGCGGCCTCGGCACGGCCACCACGTTGCGTCGGCACTTCGTCCGTACGGTTGGTGTCAGTCCCACCACCTACCGCGCGACGTTTCGCGGTGAGCTGACCCGCAGCCACTAGGGTCGTCTGCACGCCGGAGGGGCCGGTCGTTCACGGGGCGCGGGGGAGCGGACAGTGTCGAGCTACGACATCAAGAAGGAACGCAAGGACCTCTACGCGCCCAAGGCTGACGACTTCGTCGTCGTGGACGTCCCCGAGATGTCGTTCCTCATGATCGACGGACACGGTGACCCCAACACCTCGCCCGCCTATCGAGAGGCGGTCGAAGCGCTCTACACGACGTCGTACGGCGCCCGGTCGATCGCGAAGACGCGACTGGACCGGGTACACACGGTGGCGCCGCTCGAAGGACTCTGGACCGCCGACGACCTGTCGGTGTTCCAGACGCGGGACAAGAGTGCGTGGGACTGGACGATGATGATCGCTCAGCCGGACTGGATCACCGGCGACATCGTCGACGAGGCGTTGGCCGTGGCGAGCAAGAAGGGACTACCGGCGCTGGGTCTGCTCAGGTTCGAAGGATACGACGAGGGCCGGAGCGTGCAGATTCTCCATCGAGGCTCGTACGACGACGAGGGTCCGACCCTGAGACGCCTCCACGAGGAGTTCCTTCCCGCGCACGGGCTGCGTCCGTCCGGACGCCACCACGAGATCTACCTCTCCGATCCCCGCAGGACGGACTCGTCCGCGCTGCGGACGATCTTGCGTCAGCCCGTCGTCGGGTGACCGTGGGCGGCCAAGCGCAGGCGGTCGCGGATGGCGCGTCGGGCGCGGTCGTAGGACGTGTCGCCGCGGTCGAACAGGGAGTCGAGGTTGGCGCCGTCGAGGAACGCGTTCAGCTCGAAGACGAGCTGGTCGATTGATTCGGCGGCATCGAGCTCGCCGAGGGCCTGGGCCTCCATCAGCGACCGCTCGATGAGCTGAAGCCACTCGTAGTGCGCCGTGGTCAGGGCGTCACGCACCGCGCCGTCGCGGGCGGCGTACTCGGTGCTCGTCCTGGCGAAGAAACAACCGCCCGGAAAGACGCGTTCGCGCGAGTAGTCGAGCCATGCGGCGAGGAGGGCCGACACCCGCCCGAGGCCGGGGGTCGTCTCGAGCGCCGGGCGGACCACGGTGTCGAAATAGATCCGCTTCGCTGCCCGGATGGTGGCGAGCTGGAGCTGCTCCTTCGCGCCGAACAGGGCGAACAGGCCGCTCTTGCTCATCGAGAGCTCCGTGGCCAGGCGCCCGATGGAGAGTCCGTCGAGGCCCTCGACGGAGGCCACATCCACGGCACGACGGAGCACTGCCCGCCGCGTCGCATTGCCGCGGCGCACCCTCCCGTCGGGATGGTCGCCGAGAGTGGTCTCCGTCTCCATGTCTCCTCGAACTTAGCGCAGAGCCACAGCCTAACAAATGATACGATCGTTCGTATTGTCTTTGCTTTTCGGGGGGTTTTATGACAGCGACGGTCGAGCCGAGCGACGTGGAGCTCCGTGCGGGTTCCCTCGACGACCTCGAGGCGATGGAAGCCTTCCTGCTCGCTCTGTCGCCAGACACCTCATATCGGCGCTTTCTCACCGGCTTCGGACCCCAGACACCACCGGCCCTCGCGAAGCATCTGCTCCGGCCCGGTGCCGTGGGCGGTTCGGTGCTCGCCTTCCGCGGCGCCGCTGTCGTCGGACATGCCATGTGGGCACCGATCGCGACGAGCACGGGCGACGGCGAACCGGCCGGCGGCGGGTTGACGGCCGAGGTCGCGGTGGTGGTCGCCGACTCCGACCAGGGCAGAGGTCTCGGCTCCCGCCTGATCGACGCCGTCGTCCACGACGTCCCGAGCGAGGACTTCTCCGCCGTCCAGGCCGTCGTCAGTGCCGAGAACCGCATCGCGCGGCGGATGATCCTCGCGCGGGTGAGCGACCCGTCCTACGTGCGCAACGGTGCGGAGATCACCGTCACGGCAGAGGTGGGTCAGATCGCGACGAGCGCGGCCGACGGGGCGGTACCGTCGGGAGGTGCAAGCGCAGAGCCCGCAGACCCTCGCGCACCTTCGTCGTGCTCGCGACCTGATGGACGCCGACTACGCGCGTGCGCTCGACGTGCCAGCGATGGCCAGACGCGCGTGCATGTCTGACGCGCACTTCAGCCGCGAGTTCAAACGCGCGTACGGCGAGACGCCGTACGGCTACCTGATGACACGGCGTGTGGAGCGCGCGATGGCGCTGCTGCGCGCCGGCGTCAGCGTGACGGACGCCTGCATGGCCGTCGGCGCCTCCTCGCTCGGATCCTTCAGCTCGACGTTCACGCGCATCGTGGGAGAGACGCCCAGCACCTATCGCGCGCGGCCCCACGACGCGGTCGAGGCGATGCCTCCCTGCATCGCGCGTCTGCTCACGCGCCCTGTGCCCCTTCGCTGAGGACGGGGAGGGCCGAGGACAGGGCAGCTCAGCAGGATCGGAGAAGCCTCGGCGTCGCCGCGTCCGTAGCGTGAGGCGCATGGACATCAGAGCGAAGTACTTCCCGATCACGGTGGACGACGTCGACGCCGCGATCGGCTTCTATCGCGACGTGCTCGGCCTCGAGGGGGTCAACGACGTCGAGTCGGACGGACACCGGTGGGTGAGCCTCGGATTCCCCGGTCAGCAGGGTGTCACCGTCGTCCTCTCCGACCCAGGAGCGGGACGGTCCGAGGATGACGGCGACTCCCTGCACCGTCTCGTCGCCAAGGGTTCCGGTCCGGGCCCTTACGTGTTCAGCACGAGCGATCTGGAC
>NZ_JARBCJ010000087.1:0-13403 GCF_028803055.1 Mumia sp. | reverse complement strand
GGAGACGCCCACGACTTGACGAGGTCGTCGCGGATCTCGGCCTGCTGCTGCTTGGAGACGATGTTGGTCCCGAAGTACTGCCATCCGACGTAGCCCAGCATGCCGACGCCGACGAGCACCAGCACGACCCCCAACGCGGTCAGCGCCCGCCCCAGCGGCGTACGGCGCCGGCTCGGGCGTCGCGGTGGCGACACGGTCGCGGTTGACACCCGTCCAGTCTCGCACCGGGAGACCGACGGCACCGTCGACACCTAGAGTCAGGGCGATGAAGACCAGCAGCATGCGCGTCGCCGGCCTCGGGACCACGATCTTCGCCGAGATGTCGGCGCTCGCCGTACGCACCGGAGCGGTGAACCTCGGGCAGGGGTTCCCCGACACCGACGGCCCGCAGGACGTGATCGACGTGGCGGTCGAGGCGATGCGGTCAGGGGCGAACCAGTACGCGCCCGGGATCGGCGTCCCGGCGCTCCGGCAGGCGGTCGCCGACCACCAGCACCGCTGGTACGGGATCGAGCTCGACCCGAACACCGAGGTCGCCGCGACCACCGGCGCCACGGAGGCGATCGCCGCGGCGATCCTCGGTCTGGTCGATCCCGGCGACGAGGTCGTCGTCCTGGAGCCGTACTACGACTCCTACGTGGCGGTGCTCGAGTTCGCCGGCGGCGTGCGCAGGCCGGTGACGCTGCGTGCGCCGGACTTCCGCCTGGACCTCGACGCGCTGAGGGCGGCGGTCGGACCGAGGACCACGATGATGCTGATCAACAGCCCGCACAACCCCACCGGGATGGTGCTGAACCCCGAGGAGCGCGAGGCGATCCGCGACCTGGCCGTCGAGCACGACCTCGTCGTGGTGACCGACGAGGTGTACGAGCACCTCGTCTTCGACGGCCATGCGCACGTGCCCCTCGCGACCCTCCCCGGGATGCGGGAGAGGACGCTCACCATCTCCAGCGGCGGGAAGTCGTTCTCGTTCACCGGCTGGAAGGTGGGCTGGCTGAGCGGTCCGCCCGAGCTCGTCCGCGCGGCCGTGGGCGCCAAGCAGTTCCTCACCTACACCTCCGGCGCTCCGCTCCAGCCGGCGATCGCTCACGCGCTCGGGCACGACGCGGCGTACTTCGAGGGATTCGCCGCGACGCTGCAGGCGCGTCGCGACCAGCTCTGCGCGGGCCTCGACGAGGTCGGCTTCACCACGTACGTGCCCGAGGGCACCTACTTCGCGACGACCGACATCCGACCCCTCGGCTATGAGGACGGCATCGAGTTCTGCCGAGCGCTGCCGGAGATCGCGGGGGTCGTCGCCGTCCCGACGCAGGTGTTCTACGACGACGAGGATGCCGGGCGACCGCTCGTACGCTGGGCGTTCTGCAAGCAGGAGCCGGTGATCGCGGAGGCCCTGCGGCGCCTGCGCGTGGTGTCGGGCTCCCGGCAGTGAGCGGAGTCGCGGTCCCGGGGGCCATCGCGCGCCGAGCAAGTCTGGTCTGGATGTGTTCGGCCGCCGTACTCCTTGGCACGGGCTGCTCGTCGAGCGATGACGGGCCTACCGCGCGCGACGTCCAGCTCTCCGGCGTCGAAGAAATCGCGTGCTCTCGATACATCTTCGAGGGCGTCCTGACCGAGGTGGGCGCTACTAACAAGGACCACCTCGCGCCGATGACGTTCACCGTACGAGATGGCTCAAGCCCCGCACCAACCAGACGGCAACCGTCACCGTGCTCGCCCCCGCTCCCGAGTATCTCGGATTCAAACTCGAGGGCACCATCTTCGTGAACAGCTACCTACGCGACGACGTCGCTGCGGGGATCCTTCCTGTGTCCCAGATGTCCGCAGCTGGGCGCCGACAGCGAGATGTCGAAGTCGCCAAATCTGAGGACATCTCCTGTCCAGCTGTCTGGCTCAACGCTGATTTCGACACGATCGAGTGGCGCGACGACTGGTGACCCGCGACCACGAGCGACAGCGTCATTCACCTTCGGGAGCTCGCGGGCGTGGCAGCAGTTCGCCGGTCCTACACGCCGGGCCACCGACTCCGAGAGCGGCGCCGTCTGGCGTTCTACCCGACGTCAACGAGTCCTTCGACGGCGTCGTCCAAGGCAGCAGGGGCGCGGCCCGGGTACGAGGACGGCATCACGTTCTGCCGACCGCTGCCAGAGACCGCCAGAGTTCAGTGGGCCGCTGCTACCAGCGGCATCCCGAAAGCGGTCTACGGGAAGTTTCGGGTCGTTTGGTTTCGGTCCAGCGTTCTGGGACCGCCGGCCCGAGCGTGTCGTCGACATCGAGGAGGCCGGCGCTCATCGTTCAGAAACGATCAGTTTCGGCCCGTTGTGGATTCCTACAAGAGGAGGAAACCCCGGCGCACCCGCCCAAGAAGGGGGCGCGCTGTCGCCTGCGGCAGCGAGTGGGAGATTTGGTGGAGTTCGGCATCGAGGGGGATGCTCACCGCAACCCTCCTCACGAAAGAAGCTTGCATGGTCTCGCTGTCCGCCGCCGTCGGTATCGCGCTCATCGAGCTCGGGCTCGCCCTCACCCCGGGGCCGAACATGATGTATCTCGTCTCCCGCAGCATCAGTCAGGGATGGCGCGCCGGAATGATGTCACTGTCCGGGACGGCCGTGGGGTTCGTCGTGTACATGGCGATGGCAAACCTAGGGTTGGCGGCAGTGTTTCTCGTCGTCCCGTGGTTGTTCATCGCCCTGAAGGTCGCGGGTGCCGTCTACCTTCTCTGGCTCGCCTACAAGACGCTCCGCCCGGGCGGGAAATCGCTGTTCGAAACCAACGATCTTCCGCGGGACTCGTTCGGCAAGCTTTTTCGCATGGGGCTCCTGACGAACCTCCTCAACCCGAAGGTCGCGATCCTCTACCTCGCGCTTATCCCGCAGTTCATCGACCCCGCAGCCGGCAGCATCGTGGCCCAAGGATTTCAGCTCGGCGCGATCCAGATCCTCGTCGGCGTTGCCGTGAACGGCGCGATCATCCTCGCCGCCGGATCAGTCGCCACGTTCCTACAACGCAAGCCGGCCTGGATGCGGTGGCAGAAGTGGGTCACTGGCACGCTCCTCGGTGCAATCGGCGTGAAGCTCGCGATCGACGCCCCCGCCCCCGCCGTCGCGCCATAGCCGACAGGAGCACTTCGCGTCGCGTTGCCGGAAACTCAGCCGCACCGAAAATCAGGACCGAAACTCCGAGGACCCATAACTGGTTTCGATCCGGGAGGGGTTTACGGCACCCCATTCTCGGGGAATCCCCTTTCTGTCCGGAAACGGTCGTTTCCGGGCTTAATATCGTGACGCTCGAACTCCTGCGGAGACGCGCTGGCGCACCCGCAGTGAAGAACTCGCGACGCTCACCGCTCGCCGAACCAGTCCGGCTGGCCAAGCGAGTGATCGCGCTCAACGAGGAGTGCCCGCATGCGTCACCGGGTCGTGGGCCTGGCGGCGTAGCCGGGAACCGCTGGGCTCCGCCTCGGCGACACCCCCGAGCGTCAGGGGCGGGCTCGGGCGACGGCCTCGATCTCGCGCTCGGGCGCGAACGTCCGCGCCACGAGCAGGATCAGCGGGACGAGGACCAGCGGTACGACGTAGATCCACCGCAGCTGACCACCGGTCGTCAACGCGCCGATCAGCGCCGCGCCGACGATGTTGCCGACGTAGTTGAAGAGGTTGAGACGTGCGATGGCGACGTCGGCATCGGTGCCGGGGATGCTGCCCGCGGCAGCGAACGCGAGCGGGATGACGATCGGCAGCCCCAACCCCATCAGGCCGAAGGCGGCGATCGCCATCCACGACACCGGCGCGGCCACGACCAGGAAGAGCGCGACCAGCCCCACCACGGTGCCGGCGCGGACGACCGGCACGGCGCCGTACCGGCTGACGAACCGGTCGCCGGCGAGCCGCGAGATCACGGCACCAAGTTGGTAGGCCGCATATCCGAGCGGGGCGACGGTCTCGCTCGAGTCGAGCGCCTTGTGCAGATAGAGCGAGCTCCAGCTCATCACCGACGTGTCGGCGAGATAGAAGACGATCACCACGAGTCCCAGGGCCAGCAGAGGCCGCCACGGGACGTGAAGGGACGCGGCGGAGCCCTCGGAGTCGTGGGTGACCTCCTGCTCGACGCCCGGGCCAACGAGGGACGGCGAGACGACGACGGTGACCACGATCCCGACCAGTCCCAGCGCGACGAGCGAGGGCATGAGTCCGATCCCGAGCTCGGCGCTGCCGGCGGCGTACAAGGCGCCGACGATCGCGCCGATGCTCCACATGGCGTGGAACCGGGTCATGATGCTGCGGCCGTAGAGCCGTTGGACGGTCACGCCCTGCATGTTCGTCGCCGCGTCGGCCGCCCCGACGCCGATCCCGTAGACGGCGAAGGCGACGTACATGCCCGGCAGCGACTCCACCAGGCCGACCACGACGACCATCGCGCTGATGATCAGCAGGGCCAGCCGGAGAGCCAGCGCGCTCGAGTGCCGCACCGCGATCCGCTCGGCGAGCAAGGAGCCCGCCCCCGCGATGACCGACGTGAGGAGCAGCATGATCGTGACGTCGGCCTCGGTCACGCCCCGCTCGTCCTCGAACGTCGGCAGCCGCGACAAGATGGTGACCAGGATCGCGGCCTGGAGGAAGAACCCGACCGACGTCGCCAACCGTGCGCGACGCAGCGCGGCCGACGGCGCTTGCGTGATCTTGGACACGCGCACAGTATGTGCCCATGGCAGCTGGCGTGACCAGGGTCGCGAGTCACTCGTCGTTCTGGTGGGGCGCGGCGACCGCGGCGTACCAGATCGAGGGCGCCGCCGACGAGGACGGACGTGGCCCGAGCATCTGGGACACCTTCTGCGCCGAGCCGGGCCGGGTCACCGACAGCTCGTCCGGTGCGGTCGCGTGCGACTCCTACCACCGGTGGCCCGAGGACCTCGACCTCCTGGCCGGTCTCGGCGCGAACGCGTACCGGTTCTCCCTCGCCTGGCCACGGGTGCAGCCCCGCGGCCAGGGACCCGTGAACCAGGCAGGGATCGGCTATTACGACCGACTCCTCGATGGCCTCCTGGAGCGGGGGATCGCGCCGGTCCCGACCCTCTTCCACTGGGACCTTCCCCAAGCCCTCCAGGACGCCGGTGGCTGGATGGCGCGCGAGACCGCCGAGAGGTTCGCCGAGTACGCCGCGGTGGTCGCCGAGGCGCTCGGCGACCGGGTCGCGGCCTGGGGCACCCTCAACGAGCCGTTCGTGCACATGGCGTTGGGATACGCCTTCGGCACCCACGCACCGGGAGAGACTCTGCTCCTCGACGCCTTCGCGGCGGGGCACCACCAGCTGCTCGCGCACGGGCTCGCGACGCAGGCGCTACGAGCAGGGCCGGGTGACGCGCCGGTGATGCTCGTCAACAACCTGACACCCGTACGCGCGGCGTCGACCTCGGCGACGGACACCGCCGCGGCGCGCGCGTACGACGCCTTCCACAACAGGATGTTCCTCGACAGCGTGCTCCGTGGCGCCTACCCCGACGAGCTCGGTGCCGCCGTGGCCGGTGCCGGCGCGGTGGTGCGAGACGGCGACCTGTCGGTGATCGGGCAGCCACTGGACCTGCTGGGCGTCAACTACTACAACCCCACGCAGGTGAAGGCGCCCGGTCCGGGCAGTCCGCTCCCGTTCGAGCTTGTGCCGATCGAGGGTCCGGCGCAGACCGGCTTCGGCTGGCCGGTCGTCCCCGACGGGCTCACCGAGCTCCTGGTCGGGTTGCGCGACACCTACGGGGCCGGGCTCCCGCCGATCGTGGTCACCGAGAACGGCTGCTCGTACCCCGACGAGCTCTCGCCCGACGGGACGGTCGACGACTCCGACCGCATCGCCTTCCTCGACGCCCACATCGGTGCGGTCGGCGAGGCGCGCGCGGCCGGCGTCGACGTCCGCGGCTACCTCGTGTGGTCGCTGCTCGACAACTTCGAGTGGGCCGAGGGCTACACCCAGCGGTTCGGGCTCACCTACGTCGACTTCTCGACAGGCCGGCGCACCCCGAAGGCCTCGTACGGGTGGCTCCGTGACCGGATCGCCCGGGGCTGGTGAGGACGGGTCACAGCCAGCCGTTGTCGCGGGCCAGCAGCGCCGCCTCGGTCTTGTTGCGGGTGCCGGTCTTGCTGATCGCGACCGAGAGGTAGTTGCGGACGGTGGCCGGCGAGAGGTGGACGCGGCCGGCGATGTCGACGATCGACGAGCCGTCCTCGGCTGCCGCGAGGACCTCCTTCTCGCGCGGCGTCAACGGGTTCGCGGGTGCCCGCAGCGCCGCACCGGCGAGCTCGGGGTCGACGACGGTGCCGCCGGCGGCGACCCGCCGGATGGCATCGGCGAGGCCCTCCACGGGCGCGTCCTTGACCAGATAGCCCCGAGCGCCGGCGGCCATCGCCCGCTGGAGGTACCCGGTGCGCGCGAAGGTGGTGACGATGACGACACGGCACTCCGGAAGCACGGTCGCGAGCTGCTCTGCCGCCTCCAGACCGCTCACATGCGGCAGCTCGATGTCGAGGAGTGCCACGTCCGGCCGCTCGCGGAGAGCAGTCGGCACGATGTCGTCGCCGTCGTCGACCTGGGCGACCACCTCGAGGTCGTCCTCGAGGTCGAGGAGCACCGCGAGCGCGCCCCGCATCATCGCCTGGTCCTCGGCGAGAAGGAGCCGGATCACGTCACCGGCACCCGCGCGACCAGACGGAAACCCTCGTCCGCCGGCTCGTACGTCAGCAGACCCCCCACCGCCGCGACCCGCCGACGAAGCCCTTCGAGCCCACCGTCACGTCTGCTCACCTCGAGAGGCCCCCCGACCCCGTCGTCGGCGACGGTCAGCTCCACCTCTCCGTCGACGCCGGTCAGCGCGAACGTCGCCTGCGTCGCGCCAGAGTGCCGGATGACGTTCGTCGCGCCCTCGCGCACCACCCAGGCGAGCGTCTCGTCGACCGGTTCGGGGAGCTCACCACCGAAGGGAACCACCTCGCTCCGGATCCCCGCCGCGTACAAGGCGTGACGTGCGCCCTCGAGCTCCTCCGACAGCCGCGGCGCCCGCACCGCGTCCACCGCGCGCCGTACGTCGACGAGCGCGTCGCGGCCGATCCGCTCGATGTCGGCGGCGTGCACGGCCGCAGCCGCCGGGTCGCGCTCCGCGAGCCTCCGTACCGCCTGCGCCTTGACCACCATCACGCTCAGGGTGTGTCCCAGGAGGTCGTGGAGGTCGCGTGAGAACCGCTCACGCTCCTCCGCCACGGCCACCCGGGCGAGCTCGGCGCGCGTGCACCGCAACGCCGCGTTCGCCTCGAGCAGCCGGAGGTAGGCCGTCGTCGCTCCGCCAGCGAGCAGCACCCCCGCGACGCCGATCCAGAACGTTTCGCCGACGTCGTCGACCCTCCACATCGCCGTCGCCGAACCGGCAGCCGCGGCGACGACGGTCACCGCCAACGGCCACCCCCTCAAGACGACGGGCGCGGTGATCGCGAGCAGGGTCCACGGAGTCATCCAGCCTTCGCCCTGCGTGGACGCGACGACCGTCGCCACACCGAGGACGACCAGTGCCGCGACGCGTCCGGTCAGCACGGTGGCGACCGAGGCTGCCGCCACCGTTGACAGGATCGCGATCTGACCGAGGACCTGCGCCGACCCGCCGTGCAGGGCGAACAACGGGACACCCGCGAGCAACGGGACCCAGACGAGGACAGCGGCGTACCGTCGCGCCTGGCAGCCCCACGTCTCGGCCATGAGGTTCAACCTACTGCTCGTCCGCGTGCGGCGACGCGCTCGCGTGGACCGTCGACGGGCCCGTGAACATGCCGCAACCACAGGATGGCCACCGCCGCGACGACCACGTGAATGCTCATCAGCGCGACCACCGCACGCGCCGACAGCGCCGAGGTCGGCGACATCAGCGAGACGACTGCGAAAGCCGTCGCGATCCAGGTCCACCACCGCAGCCCCGCCTCCGAGCGCCGCTGCATCCATCTCAACAACGCCGCACCGACGAGGACGAAGGCGATCGTGCTGAGCACGACCGACACCACGCCCACCTCCTGGACGCCGCCGCCGAACCCCTTCACCTCGAGCTCCACGCCGATGACCTGGCTCCACAGCAACCAGACGAACGCAGCGGCTGCAGCGCTCACCACCGCCGCTGCCAGGTCGTCGAGGAAGGTGCCCCGCCGGTCCGCGGTCTCCGACGTACCGACCCGGCTCAGCTGCTCTGTCATGTCGCTCCTCCGTCCACGGCCCGACCTGGGCCGTACGGACGACGCTACGGAGCGACGTGGGGCGGCTCCCAGAGCGAAAAGTGGGCAGTCGGGGATGACATCTGTCCTCCCGCGCAGCCCGTCCCCTCAGGAGGCGAAGAGGCGCTCAGGCCCGAACTGGAACCAGATCGCCGAGACGACGGCGACGTACCAGAGGAGGACGATCAGCAGCGTCCAGTTGGAGACGAAGCGGGTCACCGCCGACGTCGGGGCCCAGGATCGCAGGTTGCGCGCGGTCACGGCCACGAACAGCGGGATCGTCACCGTCCACACCACCATGCAGTAGGGGCACAGCTTCACGAGGTTGTAGATGCTCGTGTACTGCAGGAAGGTGATCAGGGCGACCGCGAGGACCGCGCCGACCTGGAGCCCCACCCAGAACCACTCAGGCAGCCGCGTGCCCGAGAGCAGCAGCACGCCGAGCGTGGTCACCACGGAGAAGCCGGCGAGGCCCAGGAACGTGTTGGGGAAGCCGAAGAGTGAGGCCTGCCAGCTCGAGACGACGCCGCCGCAGTCGACCCAGGGGTTGATCGAGCAGGCGAGGCTGGCGCCAGGGGTCTCGAGGAGCTTGATCTTGTCGTAGGTGAGCATCGCCGAGGCGACCAGTCCGATCACGCCGCCGATCGCCATCAGCCACGCCAGAGGGCTCGCTGTCCCGGTGGCGTCCACGGCACCGTCGCGCGCCGTCACCTCGTCCTCGATGTCGATCACCTGCCCATCCTAGACAGTGCGGCCGCCGGCGCGCCGAGCAGTCGGGTGACACGTCTCACCGCGTACGAGGAACTTGGAGTGGTCGAGACCACGTTGTCCTGTTGGACTGATTACGTATCCCCGGAGGGGCGTCAAGGGAGGAGAGCATGGACTCGGGACGTACTCGAACACCGCGGCGGATGTGGATCGGGCTGGTCACGACGACGGCCGCTGCCGCACTGACGCTGCTGCTCTGCGTCACGGGGTTGCCGGACGCTCTCGTGGTGCCGGTCCTGGTCGTGCTGCTGTCCGTGATGACCGGTGGCCTGGTCGCCGACGTGCTCGTACGGCGCGACTGGCGCCGGACCGTCCGGGCCCAGCGCCGATGGCTCAACGGGCTGCCGACGGACCTCCCCGACTATCGCGGCTCGGTCGAAGAGCGTGAACGCGTGCTGTTCGGCTGGGAGAGCCGATGGTGGCGCCCGCTCGGGACCCTGTTCCTGGTGGCCCTCAGCGCTGCACTCGTCCCCTTCAACCTCCTGCTCCCCCTCGCGCCCGACGCCCCGGTCGATCAGCTGGTGGCCGGGTGGGTCACCGCGACGCTGGTGCTCACGGCGGTCCTCGTCGTCCGTACGGTCCACGCGGCCCGACTGGACAGCACCGGCCTCGTCTTCCCCACGCCTCGCCCGGCCTCGGTCGAGAGCTCGGCCGCCGAGCCGACCCGCAGCGCCGCCGCGATCGCACGCGAGGAGAGCATCGCGAAGTACCTCGTCGTCGAGGAGGAGGTCGCCCCGGAGATCCAGCTCGCCCGCGAGCTGGACCGGCTGACGTCGCTGCTCAACGACCCCGGAGTGCCTCGGCCGTATCTGCCGGTGCCGGCGGGGTGGATGCCGACCGCGGAGGCCGAAGCCACACCGGAGGAGCCGGTGGCCGAGGCTGGGCCTGAGGATGAGGCCGGTCCTGAGGCCGAGACAGGCCCTGAGGCCGAGGAGCCCACGGTCGAGCGGCCGGTGGTCGAAGATCGCGCAGCGGACGAGCCCGCGGACGCTGACGAGTCCGGCGAGTCCGACCGCCCCAGCTCCGAGGGCGAGCTCGACAAGCTCGCCAAGTGGTTCCGCGCCGCCTGAGGCCGTCAGCCCTTGGGCTCTTCGGAGTCCTCCGCCCCCTGCTCCTGCTCGTAGTCACGCTCCCACTCCGACCGGGCCTCGGCGGCGGCGGCGTCCCGCTCGTCCTGGGCGGCACGGAGTGCGACGAGCGCCGAGGCGACGGCTCCGGACTCGGCCACCTCGTACGGGGTCCCTCCGATCGTGACCACGGGGACCACCGGCTCGAGGCGTCGGGCGCAGTCGGCGAGCGCGTCTCCGAGCCCGGCACCGCCCTGCCCGAGGTGGAACGAGCCGACGGCGAGGACGGTGCCCCCAGGGAGGGACTCGACGCGCTTGTCGAGCACGTCGTGGCCGATGTCGTGCTCGTCGAGGGCCGCGAGGAGCTCAGCGGTCCCCTTCTCCGAGACCGCCACCTCCACGGTCTGCGTCCCCGCGAGACCCTCGCCGATGTGAATCTCCACGTCGCTGCTGCTGCCCGTCATCAGGCGCCCCCTCTGGTGGTGGTGATCCCGGCCATCATGGCGTCCGGGACGATGGTCCGCATCCGTCGTGCGGTCAGCTCGTCGGGCCGAAGCGCTCGGTGCGGATCCGGCGCGCGTCGTGACCGAGGGCGAGAAGCATGTCCGCGGCACTCTCGACGAAGCCCGTCGGCCCGCAGATGTAGGCGGTCGGCGCGAAGTCGGGCGGCCACCCGCCCGTGTTCACGTCGGCGACGGTGAGCCGTCCGGCCGGACGGCGAGACCCCTCGGGCGCCTCTCGGGTGTAGACCTCGGTGACGTCGACACCCGGATCGGGCATGCGCAGCTCCGAGCGGTAGAACATCTCCTCGCGCGAGCGGACGGAGTAGACGAGCCGGAAGGGGGCCTTGCTGCCGGCCTCCCTGCGCGCACGAACCATCGCCATGAGCGGGACGATGCCCGAGCCGCCGGCGACCAGGAGCACGGGCTCGGTCTGGTCCGGCCGCCACACGAACCATCCACCGATCGGTCCGCGCACCTGCAGCTCGGAGCCGATCTCGAGCTCGTCGACCAGGAAGGGCGACACCTCACCGCCGTCGATCGCCTGGACCGTGATCTCGGCCCGGTCCGGCTCTCCTGCCCGCGCGAGCGAGTATTCGCGGTCGGCGGTGTATCCGTCCTCGGCGGTGAGGCGGATCTCCACCCGCTGCCCGGCGGTCGCCGCCGGCTGCCCCTCGACGTGCAGGAGAAGCGTCGCGGCAGTCGCCGTCTCGGTGCGACGGGCGAGCACCACGGCTCGCCTCCACGGCATCCCGGTCACGTGCCGGGGCCTCAGTCGCCCGCGTAGCGCTGCTCGCGCCAGGGGTCGCCGTAGTCGTGGTAGCCCGCGCGTTCCCAGAACCCTTGCCGGTCCGTGGTCATCAGCTCGAGCCCGGTGACCCACTTTGCGGACTTCCAGAAGTAGAGGTGGGGCACGAGGAGCCGTGCCGGTCCGCCGTGCTCGGGCCGGAGCGGCTGCCCGTCGTAGCCGTACGCGACCCACGCCTGTCCGTCGCGCAGGTCCGCGAGCGGGAGGTTGGTGGTGTAGCCGCCGTACGAGTGCGCCATCGCGTACGAAGCGCCGGTGTCGATGCCCGACAGCAGGACGTCGAGGCTGACTCCTGTCCACCGGGTGCCGAGCTTGCTCCACTTGGTGACGCAGTGGATGTCGACGGTGATGTCCTCGCGCGGGAGCGCCTGCAGCTCCATCCAGCTCCAGTGGTGCTTCTCGCCGCCCTCGGTGGTGATCGTGAAGGACCAGGCCCCCGGGGCGACCTGCGGGGTGGGTCCGGCCGACAGCACCGGGAAGCCACGCTCGAGGTACTGCCCCGGGGGAAGGGTGACGTCGTCGTCACCGCGCCGGCCGCGGAACCCTCGCGTGATGATGTTCATCGCGTCCTCCGTCGGGTGGGCAGAGCACGAGCGTAGAGGGTCCGACCGCCTGCCCGCACGGCTCGTGCACGACACACTGGTGTGCGTGACGATCGTCGTGGACGACCTCGACCGGGCTGCCGACCGCGCTCACCGACTCGTACGAGACGGTGGACGCCTCCTCGGGATCACCGGCGCACCGGGGGTGGGCAAGTCGTGGCTCGTCGGGGAGCTCCTTGCGAGGGCGACCGATCTGGACGTCGCGCACCTCCCGATGGACGGGTTCCACCTGGCCGACGTCACTCTGGACCGGCTGGGGCTGCGCGACGTGAAGGGGGCGCCCACGACCTTCGACGTCGGCGGGTACGCCGCCACGCTCCGCCGGATCGCCCGCCGCGAGGAGGAGGTCGTCTACGGCCCGGCGTTCGAGCGCGAGCTGGAGCAGCCCGTGGCCGGGGCGATCGCGGTTCCGCGTGCCGCCGAGCTCGTGCTCACCGAGGGCAACTACCTCCTGCTCGAGGAGCCCGGCTGGCAGGCGGTGAGAGCGCTGCTCGACGAGGTGTGGTTCCTCGCCGAGGACGAGGAGCTCCGCGTACGCCGGCTCGTGGCGCGGCACGTCGCCTTCGGGAAGTCGCCGGCCGAGGCCGAGGCGTGGGTGGCGCGCAGCGACCAGGCCAACGCGCGGCTGGTCGAGGCCACGCGAGCACGGGCCGACGTCGTCGTCCGGCTGACCTGATCAGGCGTTGCGGCGCTGCTCCCGCAGGAGGTTCGAGCCGATGATCAGGCGCTGGATCTCGCTCGTGCCTTCATAGAGGCGGAGGAGTCGGACGTCGCGATAGATGCGCTCGACGGTCGAGTCCCTCATGTAGCCGGAGCCGCCGTGGACCTGGACCGCGAGGTCGGCGACGCGGCCGGCCATCTCCGTGCAGTACAGCTTCGCCGCGGACGGGCCGATCCGGCGGTCCTCTCCGCTGACGAAGCGGCGGGCGGTGTCGCGGACGAGGCTGCGGCCGGCGAGGACACCGACCTGCTGGTCGGCCAGCATCGCCTGGACGAGCTGGAAGTCACCGATGGGCGTGCCTCCCTGGGTGGCCGTCGCTGCGTACGCGACCGACTCGTCGAGGGCCCGCTGCGCCTGGCCCACCGCGAGCGCGGCGATGTGGACGCGGCCTTTGGCCAGCGACGTCATCGCGGCGCGGTAGCCGACGTCGACCGCGCCGCCGACCAGCGCGTCGTCCGGGACGCGGACGTCGTCGAGGTGCACGTCGGCCGTCCAGGCGCCTTCCTGGCCCATCTTGCGGTCGTGCGGTCCGACGGTGACCCCCGCCGTGCCGCCCGGCACGAGGAAGACCGCGATCTGGTCGCCCTCCTCCGCGTCGACGCGGGCGAACACCATGAAGAGGGCGGCGAGCGGAGCGTTGGTGATGAACCGCTTCTCCCCGGTGATCGACCACCCGTCGTCGACGCGCACCGCCCTGGTGCGC
>NZ_JARBCJ010000086.1:7456-13466 GCF_028803055.1 Mumia sp. | reverse complement strand
TCGCACCTCGTCCGTACGGATCACACCTCGTATTCGCGGTGCGGTCGCGACCTCTGGGGTGCGAGCACCTCAAACGCAGGAGGTCCCGTGGCCGGGTGCGAGAGGCGAGTCCACGACATCGCATTGTGATCCACGTCACTCCGGTGTAGGAAAGGCTTCAACCAGCACGGGTGAGCCTGCCGCCGACCGAGTGGAGTCCAGTCCATGGCAAAGAAGCCGATCACCGTCACCGTCGACGGAGTGTCCTGCACCGACGACGTCGAACCCCGAACCCTCCTCGTCCAGTACCTTCGCGACCAGCTCGGCAAGACCGGGACGCTCGTCGGCTGCGACACCACCAACTGCGGCGCGTGCACCGTCCACCTCGACGGTCGCAGCGTGAAGTCGTGCACGATGTTCGCCGTCCAGGCCGACGGCCACGAGGTGACGACGATCGAGGGGATCGCCTCGGACGACGGGGCGCTCCATCCGATGCAGCAGGCCTTCCACGACTCGCACGCGCTGCAGTGCGGGTTCTGCACCCCCGGCATGATCATGCAGTCCCTCGACATCGTCACCGAGCACCCCGACCCGGACGAGGCGACGGTGCGGGAGAACCTCGAGGGCAACCTCTGCCGCTGCACGGGCTACCAGAACATCGTCAAGGCGGTGCAGGCCGGCGCGCGGCAGATGGCCGGTGGCACGCCGGACGCGACCGAGGCGGGTGCGGCATGACCGTCACGGAGATCGGCAGCCCTCGCAAGCGCAAGGAAGACCAGCGCCTCATCACCGGGCGCTCGCGCTACACCGACAACATGGTGCTGCCGGGCATGCTGCACCTCGCCGCCGTACGCAGCCCGTTCGCGCACGCGCGCATCACCGGGGTCGACACGTCCGCGGCCGTCACCGCGCCCGGCGTCGTCACCGTGCTCACCGGCGCCGACGTGGCCGAGACCCAGGGCAGCCTGCCCAACGCGTGGCCCATCACGCCCGACCAGGTTGCGCCGCCGCACCCCGCCATCGCCGTGGACCGGGTGACCTTCGCCGGCGAGATCGTCGCGGTCGTCGTCGCGCGGTCGCGGCACGAGGCCCAGGACGCCGCCGACCTGGTCGACGTCGACTACGACGAGCTGCCGGTGGTCCTCGACCTGGAAGAGGCCGAGAAGGACGACGTCCTGGCGCACCCCGACCTCGGCACCAACCGGTCGGCCTTCTGGGTCTTCGACTCCGCCGAGGCCGGGACGGGCGGCGACGTGGAGGACGCGCTCGCCGCCGCCGGCGCCGACGACCAGATCCTCCTCGAGCGGACCTACTACCAGCAGCGTCTGATCCCGGCGTTCATGGAGCCGCGCTCCACCGTCGTCGACCCGACCGCGGACCAGATCACGATGTGGTCGTCGACGCAGGTGCCGCACATCCTCCGTCTCATGCTCGCCCTCACGCTGGGCATCCCCGAGTCCAAGGTTCGGGTGATCGCGCCGGACGTGGGCGGCGGGTTCGGCGGCAAGCTGCAGGTGACTCCTGAGGAGGTCATCACCATGCTGGCCGCACGGCGGACCGGCAAGCCGTGCAAGTTCACCGAGACCCGCTCGGAGTCCCTCATGGCCGCCCACCACGGACGTGGGCAGGTGCAGCGGCTGGCGCTGTCCGCTCGCCGTGACGGCACGGTCACAGGGCTCAAGGTCCAGCTCCTCGCCGACATGGGGTCCTACCTCGGTCTCGTCACCTCAGGTGTCCCGATCCTGGGCGCGTTCATGTTCCCGGCGATCTACAAGTTCCCGTCGTACCGGTTCGAGTGCACCAACCTCTTCACCAACAAGGCGTGGACCGACGCCTACCGCGGCGCGGGGAGACCGGAGGCGACCTTCGCGATCGAGCGTCTGATGGACGACCTGGCCGCCGAGCTCGACATGGACCCGATCGAGCTGCGCCGCAAGAACTGGATCGCCCACGAGGAGTTCCCGTTCACGACCGTCTGCGGGCTGGAGTACGACACCGGCAACTACGAGGCGGCGACCGCGCGGGCGCTCGAGCTCTTCGGGTACGACGAGCTGCGAGCCGAGCAGAGGCGTCGCCGCGACGACGGTGACCCGGTCCAGCTCGGGATCGGTGTCTCGACGTTCACGGAGATGTGCGGCCTCGCTCCGTCGCGGGTCCTCGGGTCGTTGGACTACGGCGCGGGCGGCTGGGAGTACGCGCAGGTCCGGATGCTGCCGACCGGCAACGTGGAGGTCGTGACCGGGGTCAGCGCGCACGGCCAGGGCCACGAGACGGCGTGGAGCCAGATCGTCGCCGACCGGCTCGGCGTGCCGTTCGACGACGTCCAGGTGCTCCACGGCGACACGGCGATCGCCCAGCGCGGGCTCGACACGTACGGCTCCCGCTCGCTCGCCGTCGGGGGCATGGCCGTGGTCGCCGCCGCCGACAAGGTGATCGCGAAGGCCAGGGTCATCGCGGCCCACATGCTCGAGGCCGCCGACGATGACCTCGAGTTCACCGACGGGAGATTCACGGTGCGGGGCACGGACCAGGGGGTCGCCCTCGGTGACGTCGCGCTCGCGACGTTCGCGGCCCACGACCTGCCCGACGGGGTGGAGCCCAGCCTGGACTCCGACGCGACCTTCGACCCGGAGAACTTCTCGTTCCCGCACGGCACCCACCTGGCCGCGATGGAGGTCGACACCGAGACCGGGCAGGTCACACTCCGCTCGTACGTCTGCGTCGACGACGTCGGCACCGTGATCAACCCGTTGATCGTCGAGGGGCAGATCCACGGTGGGCTCGTCCAGGGCATCGCCCAGGCGCTCTTCGAGGAAGCCGTCCACGACGAGTCCGGGACGCTCGTGACGGGATCCTTCGTGGACTACCTGGTCCCGAGCGCGGCCGACGTGCCGTCGTTCATCACCGATCGCACCGAGACCGCGTCGACGACGAACGTCCTGGGGGTCAAGGGCGTCGGTGAGGCGGGGACCATCGCCTCGACGCCGGCGATCGTCAACGGGGTCATCGACGCCGTGCGACATCTCGGAGTCGATGACATCCTCATGCCATGCTCGCCCGGCCGTGTCTGGGCGGCGCTGCAGGGCGCGGACAAGGGCCGGGGGGCCGAAGCCGCCGTACCGACGGTGAACAGCCCCGAGGTCGCCGACCGCGACATCGCGTCGACCGGCGCGGTCCAGACGGGTACGGACCAGGGGGAGCAGCAGTGATTCCGACAGCTTTCGAGTACGAGTCGCCGACTACCGTCGAGGATGCGCTGAGGCTCCTTGCCGAGGGAGGTGAGGACGTCAAGGTCCTCGCCGGGGGCCAGAGCCTCATCCCGGTCCTCAAGCTCCGCCTCGCCGGGCCCGAGCTCATCGTCGACCTCGGCCGCATCGAAGGGCTGCGCGGCGTCCGCGAGGACGGGGACGCGCTGGTCATCGGGGCGACCACACCGCACCACGAGGTGGCGACGAGCGCCCTGGTGCGTGAGCACGCGGCGCTGCTGGTCGAGGCTGCGGGCACGGTCGCCGACCCGCAGGTGCGTCATCGTGGCACCTTCGGGGGCGCCCTGGTGCACGCCGACCCCGCGGGCGACCTGCCCGCGCCGGCGCTCGCGCTCGGGGCATCGTTCGAGATCGCCGGGCCCGCCGGCGTCCGTACGGTCGCCGCGGAGGACTTCTTCGTCGACCTGTTCACCACCGCGGTCGGTGAGGACGAGATCCTCACCGCCGTGCGGGTGCCGAAGCGGACCGGCTGGACCGCGGCCTACGAGAAGTTCGTCCGGGTGGCCCAGCAGTGGTCGATCGTGGCCGTCGCCGCGACCGTCCGTGTCGAGGACGGCGTCATCGCCGATGCCCGCCTCGGGCTCACCAACATGGGTTCGACGCCGATCCGCCCCGCGGCCGTGGAGCAGAACCTGGTCGGGCTCGCCCCCGTGGGCGAGGCGGTCGAGGGCGCCGTCGCCGACGTTGCCGCAGGCACGACACCACCCGACGACCTCAACGGGACGGCGGACTACCGTCGCCACCTCGCGCGCGTCCTGGCCCGTCGGGCCGTGGTGCGGGCAGCTGGTGCCTGATGGAGCTCACCCACACCTTCTCCGTCCCGGCGCCGATCGAGACCACCTGGGCGGCGTTCAACGACCCCGAGTCGATCGCTCCGTGCATGCCGGGCGCCGTCGTCACGGTGGTCGACGACAACGACTTCACGGGCACGATCAAGATCAAGCTGGGGCCGATCTCGCTGGTCTATGCCGGTTCGGGGACGTACATCGAGCGCGACGAGGCCGGCCGCCGGGTCGTGATCGACGCGAAGGGCAAGGACAAGCGCGGTCAGGGTACGGCGGGGGCGAAGGTGACGGCCCGGCTCGTGCAGGAGGGCGGGGGGACGCGGGTCGAGGTGCGCACCGACCTCGCGATCACCGGCAAACCGGCGCAGTTCGGTCGCGGCGTCATCCAGGACGTGAGCGACAAGCTGTTGTCGCAGTTCGTCGGGTGCATCAGTGACAGCCTCTCGGCGGGCTCGACCCCTTCTGCGGAGCGCGGGCCGGGGCTGGAGGGCGTGGAGACCGCCCAGACGCCGGCCGAGGTCGAGGAGGCGGACGTGGTCGAGGGTGGACGGCATGCCGCGTCGGTGCGCGAGCCAGCCGCGACTCCGTCGTCAGACGTCTCGTCCGGTGGTGCCTCGTCCGGGACGGCGAGCAGCCCTCACGGAGATCCTCTCGAGTCGGCGGCCGAGCTCGACCTGGGGTCGACCGTGGTCCCCGTGCTCGCCCGTCGCTACGGGCCGGCGGTGGTCGTCGGCACGGTCGCCCTGGCGCTCGCCTGGTGGCTGGTGCGCCGCAGGCGCTGACTCGGCGCTCAGCCGGTCGACTGGTCGAGCGCTCGCAGCGCCCCGACCGGTGCGACCTCGATGCCGGACTCGGTGCACACCCAACGAGGGTCCTCGCCGAGCTCCGGCTCGACCCCGAGGCTGTGCTCGGGGCCTGGCCCGCAGGCGCGGCAGCGGGGCCACCGGCTGCCCGCGTCGAAGAGGGCGTCCTGGACGTCTTGCGCGATGAGGCCGGCGAGGAACGCTGCACCGTCCGGCCACTGGGCGACCCACCAGCCACGCTGGCTGAGCGCCTCCTCCAGGACGGAGACCGCCGAGGCGTCGGCCATGCGGTAGGCGGCGAGGTCGTGCAGCACGCGGGCCCGCGCCTCGAGGAGGAACTCCGTCACGGCGTCCAGGTTAAGCGGCCGGGCAAACCCTAGACCGCGACCGGACGACCGAGCGACCTCAGCTCGCGCGTGATGTTGGACCTCGCGCACGTCTCCCAGAGGGCACGGGCGGGTCGGGTCGCGAAGAAGTGGGGCCGCGCCTGGTAGCGCGCGAGAACCCGGGAGCGGAGCCGCCGGTACTCCGAGTCGGGGACGTGCAGGTTCTCGGCGCGGATCGCGCGGGCGTACCGGTCGTAGCGCTCGGGATCGGACCCGAGGACGCTCAGGTCGGCGTCGCACAGGACGGCTGCCTCGAGGTCTCCCGGCGGTGCGACGTGGTCACGGGTGGCCATCACGATCTCGGCCACGCGGTCCCCGGTGCCCGGGTCGAGCCAGCGCTGGGCGAGCGCGGCGGACCGCTCGACGTTGTCGGCGCGATGCACGTCGTAGATCGCGTCGTGGAACCACGCGGCGGTGCGGACGGTCTCCACGTCGAACGTCAGGCCCAGCGCTGCAAGCAGGTCCACGGCGCGGACCACCTCTGCCAGGTGATCGGCCCCGTGGTGTTCGCGGTGAGGCTCCGACCAGCGCTTCGCCAGCTCGAGCCGGATGCTGGGGTGCACCTGGTCCAATCTACGGGGCCTCCGCGACGACCGCAGGCGTGGCGGAAAATCCTGTCACCGCGTCGAGCGCCGCGGCCGCCACGACCAGGTCCTCCCACGCCATGCCGACGGACTTGAAGAACACCGGCCGTCCGGCCGCGTGCACCGGCTCGGCCGCAACCTCGGCCAGGGTGACGAGGGACAAGGGGTCGAGCGTCCCGGCCGCGACGGCCATCACGACGTCGCCGG
>NZ_JARBCJ010000086.1:0-7358 GCF_028803055.1 Mumia sp. | reverse complement strand
GCCTCGCGGAGCGCCGTCCGGCGATCCTCGACCACGACCCTCGACCGGCCGACCAGGTGCTCGTCAACCTCGCGTGCGTCCGGGTCGTGCGACCCGACGGCCACGACGATCGCGTCGTCGGCGACGAGGGTCCCGTCGAACACGGGCTCGCGCGCCGACGTGGCGCACAGGATCAGCCCTGCCGCACCCACGGCCTCGGCGGCGGCGGCGCTGTCGACGGCCACGACCCGGGTGGGGACGCCGACGAGCTCGGGGACCTCGGCCGTACGCGGATCGCGGGCGACATAGGTGACCGAGGCGACCGTGCGCACGCCCTCGACGACGTCGGCGGCGGTCGCCACGTGGCGTACGGCCTGGATGCCGACGCCGTAGGCGACGACGTGCAGCGGGCCGGTGTCGGCGAGGAGGTGCTGGCGGACACCGGCGAGAGAGACCGCCGGGGTGCGGAGCGCCGTCAGCTCGATCCCGTCGAGCAACGCGCGCGGAGCGAGCGTCCGGGCGTCGAAGAGCACGTAGATCCCTTGGATCCGCGGCAGCCCTCGCTCGCGGTTGCGGGGCGCGACCGTCACGATCTTGACGCCGGTGTCGGCGCCGTTCTCGGCGGGCATCACGATGTACTCGCCGTGGGTGAGCGGGACGAAGGTCCGCGGGGTGCCCTGGGTGGGGTCCAGGCCGTCGCGCAGCGCGGTGAGGAGCGCCTCGACGGCGTCGCGTGGGCGAAGCGCCGAGACGGCGGAGGCGTCGAGGTACGGCAGCGTCGTCATCGCAGCACGAACCCGGGTGTCAGGGAGTCGGCCGGGTCCACCACGAAGCGGTGCTCGCCGGTGCGGTGCGCGGTGCCGCTCACCGACACCACCACGGCCTCGTGCCCGTCGACGACCGTCCGCTCCTCCACACGTGCGAGGAAGCGCGAGCCGACCAGCGAGTCGTGCACGAGGTCGCGCCCGTCGGGGAGATCGCCGTGGGCGTCCAGCACCGCGACGCGAGCACACGTGCCGGAGCCGCAGGGGGATCGGTCGACCTCGCCGTCGGCGAAGACGGTGACGTTGCGCTGGTGCGCCCTGCCGTCGTCGGTGGTGCCGAGATCGTCGTAGATCGTCGTCCCGTAGACACCGCTCAGGCGGGTGTCGGTCGGGTGCTGGGCCACGGCGTGGTCGTTCAGGGCCCACTTGATCTCGCGACCGAGGGCGATGAGGTCGTCGACCTGCTCGGGCACGACGGCCAGCGCGGCGGTCCGGGCGTCGAGCTGCGCGTAGATCGCGCCACCGAAGCCGACGTCGACGCGCAGCGGACCCCGTGACGTCGCGACCTCCACGTCTCGGGCGATCGCATGGCTGGGCACGTTGACGAAGTCGGTGTGGGAGACGCGGCCCTGCGCCACGTGCACGCGTGCGGTCACCCGTCCCGAGGGGACGTCGATCCTGACATCGACGACGCCGTCGGCGGGTGCCTGGACGAGGCCCGACTCCACCGCCCACGTCCCGAGGGCGATCGTGCCGTGGCCGCAGGCGGTCGAGAAGCCGTCCTTGTGCCAGAACAGCACACCGAAGTGGGCGCCGTCGTCGTCGGGCGGGGTGATGAAGCCGCCGTACATGTCGGCGTGGCCCCGCGGCTCGTGGCAGAGCACCCGACGCAGGTGCTGGACGTCGGGGTCGGCCGCCGCCCTGACCCGCCGGTCGGCGACCCCGTCACCGGGGAGCGCGACGGGCGGGTCGGCGACGATCCGGAAGGGCTCGCCGCCGGTGTGGTAGTCGACGGTCGTCACGCCCTCCCACTCGGCGGTGTCCGATGCCGTCGGGGTGCTCGCCATCAGTACCGCCCGGTGAGCTCGCCCCACTGCCGCGACAGTCCGGCCGGGCTGCGGCGCTGCGGCACCCCCCAGGGGTTGTCGTCGCGCAGCGGCGGAGGAAGGACCGACTGCGGCGCGCCCTGGTAGGCCACCGCGCGGAGGAACCGTCCGATCGCCGCGGTCCCCACCGACGTGGCGTCGTGCGTGGTCGCCGGGTACGGGCCACCGTGCTGCATCGCCGCCGTCACGGAGACACCGGTGGGCCATGCCCCGAAGAGCACGCGTCCGCTCGTGCGGGCCAGGGCGTCGAGGAGAGGCTCGAGGGCTGCCGTGTCCTCGGTCGGAGCGAGGTGCACCGTCGCGGTCAGGTTGCCCGGGAAGAGGCGCTCGAAAGCAGCGGGGAGCTCCGCCGCGGTGCCGTACTCGACGACGACCGACAACGGTCCGAACGACTCGTCGAGGACCGTGTCTCCGGCCTTCTCGAGGTCGGCGAGGGACATCGACACCAGCGTGGGCGTGGCCCAGCCGAGACCGTCGGCGCCGACCCGGACCTCTCCCTCGACCAGCACCGAGACACCGGCGGCAGCGAGGACGGCCTCACGGCGCTCGCGGTAGCCGGCGGTGATCCCGGCGGTCAGCAGGCGGTGCTCGGGCACCTCCGCCGCCGCGGTGACGAGGGCATCGGTCAGCGGCTCTACGCCGGGGACGAGGAGGAAACCGGGCTTGGTGCACAGCTGACCGCACGAGCCCGAGACGCTGCCGACGTACGCGGCGGCGAGAGCATCGGCGCCGGCGGCGAGCGCAGCCGGGGTCACGACGACGGGGTTGACGCTGCCCAGCTCGCCGTAGAAGGGGATCGGCACCGGGCGGGCCGCGGCGACGTCGGCGAGCATCCGACCGACCGTCGTCGAGCCGGTGAACGCCGCCGCGCGGATGCGGTCGTCCTTGAGGGCCGCGACCCCGTCCTCACGGTCGAAGATCACGGCGAACGACCCGTGGGGCATCCCGGCCTCGCGGAGGGCCTCGGTCACGATCGTCGCGACGAGCGCGCTGAGCCGCGGGTGTCCGTCGTGGGCCTTGACCACGACCGGGTTGCCCGCGGCCAGTGCGGCTGCGGTGTCACCGCCGGCGACGGAGAAGGCCAGCGGGAAGTTGGAGGCGGCGTAGTTCAGCACGGGTCCGACCGGGACGTTGACCCTGCGCACGTCGGGCCGGGGACCGACCGCGTAGTCGGGGTCGGCGGCATCGATCCGGGCGTCGAGGTAGGCACCCTCGACGACGACCTCGGCGAACAGGCGCAGCTGCTGCGTCGTACGGTTCAGCTCTCCTCGTAGCCGGCCCTCCGTGAGGCCGGTCTCCTCGGTGCCGAGCGCGACGATCTCGTCGGCCGCGAGCTCGAGGCGATCAGCGACCGCGACCAGGGCGGCTGCGCGGTCGCGCGGCGTCGTGCGGGCCAGGAGGGGGGCCGCCGCGTCGGCGGCGTCCAGCGTGGTGAACAGGTCGGTCATCGCCATCCTCAGAAGTCGAATCCGGTGGGGAACGGGTCGTGGGGGTCGAGCAGGTACTGGGCCGTGCCGGTGATCCAGGCCCGGCCGGTGATCTCCGGCAGCACCGCCTCGTGGTCACCGACGGTGGTGGTGGCGACGAGCCGCCCGGTGAACTCCGACCCGATGAACGACTCGTTGACGAAGTCGGTGTGCAGCGCCAGCTCACCCCGCGTGTACAGCTCGGCCATCCGCGCGGAGGTGCCGGTGCCGCAGGGCGACCGGTCGAACCACCCGGGATAGATCGCCATCGCGTGCCGGGACCGCACGGCGTCTGACCCGGGAGCGATGAACTCCACGTGGTGGACGTGGTCGACGCCTTCGATCGTGGGGTGGTGCGGGGGTGCGGTCTCGTTGATCGCCGCCATGATGGCCAGACCGGCGGCGGCGATGTCGTTCTGACGCGCGCGGTCGAACGGCAGGCCGACGTCGTCGAGGTCGACCATCGCATAGAAGTTGCCGCCGAACGCCACCGAGTACGGCACCGTGCCGAGGCCGGGCACCTCGATCTTCTGGTCGAGTCGCTCGGTGAAGCTCGCCACGTTGGCGAGGGTCACCGACGTGGCTCGCCCGTCCTGCACGGCGACCCGGGCGACGACGAGACCGGCGGGGGTGTCGAGCCGGATCTCGGTCACCGGCTCGGTCGCCTCGACCATCCCGGTCTCGACCAGCACGGTGGCGACGCCGATCGTGCCGTGCCCGCACATCGGCAGGCAGCCGCTGGCCTCGATGAAGATGATCCCGAAGTCGCAGTCGTCCCGGGCGGGTGGCTGCAGGATCGCCCCGGACATCGAGGCGTGCCCGCGGGGCTCGCTCATGAGCAGCCGACGGATGTGGTCGAGGTGCTCGATGAAGTGGAGCCGGCGCTCGTTCATCGTCGCACCCGGGACCACGCCCACGCCGCCGGTGACCACTCGGGTGGGCATGCCTTCGGTGTGGGAGTCGACGGCATGGAAGATGCGTGTGGATCGCATGGTGACCTCCTGACTCGAGTATGGATCGGTGGCGTGGGCGCTCGGACGTCAGCGTGCGGCGATCGCGGCGAGCGCGCGCTCGGTGTCAGCGGTCACCGCAGCGACCTGCTCGGGGCTGAGCGGGCCGCGGGGCGGTCGCGTCGGCCCGCCGTACGAGTTGCCGCAGATGTCCATCGAGAGCTTGATCGCCTGCACGAACTCCGTACGGGAGTCCCACCGGAAGACCGCGACGAGCTGCGCGTAGAGCTGCTGGGCCTCCTGCCACTTGCCCGCCACGCAGAGGTCGTACAGCGCGACGGCCTCCTTGGGGAAGGCGTTGGGGTAGCCGGCGAACCAGCCGACGGCACCGTTGACCATGAGCTCGAAGAGCACGTCGTCGGCGCCGGCGATGACGTCGATGTCGCACTTCTCCTTGATCTCGTAGACCCGGCGGACGTCACCGGAGAACTCCTTGATCGCGACGACCTCGGGGATCTCGGCGAGTCGGGCGACGAGGTCGGGGGTCACGTCGACCTTGGTGTCGAAGGGGTTGTTGTAGGCCATGATCGGCATCCCGACCTCCGCCACCTTGCGGAAGTGCTCGACGACCTCGTCGGGGTTGGAGCGATAGAGGGTCGGCGGGAGCAGGAGCACGCCGTCGGCCCCGTCGGCCTGGGCGTTGCGCGCCCACTCCTGCGCCTGGTGCCAGCCGACACCGTGTACGCCGGCGACGACGACGCCCCGTCCGTCGACGGCGTCGACCGCGACCTGGACGACCTTGCGGCGTTCCTCGTCGGTCAGCGAGGAGTACTCGCCGAGCGACCCGTTGGGGCCGACTCCGCGGCACCCGTTCGCCATGAGGAAGTCGACGTGCTCGCCGAACTTGTCGTAGTCGACCGCGAGCCCGGCGGGCGCCGACGGGTCCTCCTTGAACGCGAGGGCGGTCGCGACGACGACGCCGCCGAGATCGATGGTGCTGGTCATGCTGGGTCCTTTCGGGAGGGGGACGGAACGTCGGGGGATGCGGGTCGGGCGAGGTCGCCCACCCGGACCGGCACGGCGATCGGCCGCCGGTCGGTGGAGGTGTGGTCGGCGAACGGGACGGATCCCCGTCCGCTCGCCGCGGCGAGGATGGTCTCGACCGTGCGGCCGCAGACCCTCCCCTGGCAGAGGCCGAGACCGGCTCGGGTGGTCAGTTTGAGTGAGCGCAGTCCGACGGACGAGGTGTCGGACGCGACGCGGGTCAGCGTGCCGTAGCCGACCTCCTCGCACCGGCACACGACCGTGTCGTCGTCGAGCCAGCGCGTCCATCCCGGTCCGATGCCGTGGGCGGCCTCGATGCGGTCGGCGAACCGTCGGGAACGGCTGCGGGCGCGGCGGGCGCGCGACAGGTGCGCCGCGGACGGATCGCCGCCCCCGGCCACCCAGCCGGCGATCTCGCCCTCGGCGAGGGCGAGGTCCACCCCGCCGATCTGCGTCAGCTCACCAGCCGCGAGCACACCCGCGACCGTGGTGCGCTGGTGGGCGTCGACGGCGACGAAGCGCTGGTCGGTGAGTCCGCAGCCGGCGGCGATCGCGAGCTCGAGGCGCGGGACGAAGCCGTGGCCGAGGCAGACGGCGTCGCACGACACCTCGCTCTCGGTTCCGGCCACGGGCTGCCAGCGGTCGTCGACGTCGGCGACGGTCACGCCCTCGACGCGGCCCTCTCCGTGGATGCGGACGACCACCGAGCCGGTGCGGTACGGGACGCGGCCTCGGACCTGGTGTCTCGCGTACCCCGCGAGCTCGCTCACCTTGTGGGCCGTGCCGACCAGCTCCCACGGTCGCGCGAGCCACTCGCGGGCGAGGCGTCGAGGACGCGCGGCCTCGTGGACGCCGACGACGGAGGCGCCCGCCTGGAGCAGCGAGGCGGTGACCGGCAGCAGGAACGGCCCGGAGCCGGCGACCACGACGCGCTCGCCGATCGCGAGGCGCTCGCCCTTGGCGAGGGCCTGGGCCGCGCCGGCGGTCACGACGCCGGGCAGGGTCCAGCCGGGGACCGGCAGCGTACGGTCGTGCGCCCCGGTGGCGAGGACCAGCCGCTGGGGTCGCAGCGTCTCCGTGCGCTGTCCGGTGCCGTCGACGTCACCGTGGGAGACGTGCACCGTGAGACCGGCGTCGTCCTGGCCGATCGCCCACACGTGCGCCTCCAGGCTCACCGTGACGCCGGGGTCGGACTGGAGGCTCTGGTGGAGCCGCCGATAACGGTCCCACTGGTGGTGGAGCACGCGCTCGCGTGCGGCGGGCCTGCTGGCCGGCAGGTGGCGCCAGTACTGGCCGCCGGTCCCGTCGGAGGCGTCGAGCACGCGGACGGTCGCTCCGGCGGCTCGCGCTGCGTGCGCCGCGGCCATGCCGGCGGGCCCGGCGCCGATCACGAGGACGTCCACGTCATCGCTCCTCTCGGGGCTCGGGCAGCCGGTCGTGCTGGCGCTCGACCAGCTCGCCGCCGCGGGCGCGTCGCTGGCACGCGCGGACGTCGCGGACACCGTCGACGCTCACGACGCAGTCGAAGCAGACGCCGATCCCGCAGAAGAGGCCCCGGCTCGCTCCGGAGACCGACGTCGTACGCCAGTCGAGGACGTCGTGGGAGAGCAGGATGCCGGCGACGGTCTGGCCGCGCACGCCCTCGTACCGGCGCCCCTCGAACTCGATGGTCACCGTCGTGGCGAGGGCCGGCTCCGCGGGATCGCGGGCGGGGTCGACAGGACGCGGGGTCACGATGCCTCCTCGAGGTAGGGCGCGAGCGTGGGGCGGTCGACCGCGAACGCCGCCGGGTCGAGTGGGGCCGCGGAGCCGGTCACCAGCGCGTGGAGCAGGTCGGCCGAGGGCACCGAGAGGCCGATGCCGGCGCCTTCGTGGCCGGTGACGTGGAAGAGCCCGGGTAGGCGGGGATCAGCCCCGACGAGCGGCAGGTGGTCGGGCATGTACGGGCGGAAGCCGCCGTACGTGCGCAGCACCGACGCGCTGGTGAGGAACGGGAAGATGCGCAGCGACTTCGCCGCGATCTCACGGACGACCTCGACGTCGAGGCGG
>NZ_JARBCJ010000085.1:0-13583 GCF_028803055.1 Mumia sp. | reverse complement strand
GGGAAGTGCCGGAGCGTCAGGTCGTACGGCCGGAGCTGGTCCTCGAGGTGCGGGCCGAGGACGCCGGCCTGGATCCGGGCGGCACGGCTGGTCCGGTCGACCTCGAGCACCTGGTCCATCGCGCTCACGTCGAGCGACACCGCGCCGGCGAAGTCACCGTCGAGCCGCGGCGCGACGCCGCCGACCACGGAGGTGCCGCCCCCGTACGGGACGACGGCGACGTCCGCGCCCGAGCACCAGTCGAGGATGGCGACGACATCGGCCTCGGTGCGCGGCCGGAGCACGAGGTCGGGCGCGTTCGCGAGGTCGCCCCGGAGGTTGCGCACGATGTCACGGAACGCCTTGCCGTGGGTGTGCGCGGCGCGGTCGACGGGGTCGACGGAGCAGAGGTGGTCCAGCGACGGCGGTGGGGTCACCCGCCGGGCGGGGAGGAGGTCGTCGTCGACGACAGGTGGGGCGTGAACGGTGAGGTCCTGTGACGGCATCAGCGCGGCCGTACGGCTGACCAGCGCGTCCGTCTCACCCGAGTCGAGCGCCTCCTCGAGCGTGCCCCATCCCCACCACGATCGCGTCGCACCGTCGCTCACCATGGCGGGCGACTCTACGGCACCGGGTGGCGCCGAGGCCGTGACGAGGTCCGCCCGGCGGCGTAGCGTGGACGACATGTGCCGCAACATCCGGACCCTCCACAACTTCGAGCCGCACGCGACCGACGACGAGATCGAGGCCGCGGCGCTCCAGTACGTCCGCAAGGTCAGCGGGATGACCAAGCCGTCGCAGACGAACGCCGAGGTGTTCGAGCAGGCGGTGCGCGAGATCGCGCACGTCACCCAGCACCTCCTTGCCGACCTGGTCACGCAGGCGCCGCCCAAGGACCGCGAGGTCGAGGCCGAGAAGGCCAAGGCGCGCGCCGCCAAGCGCTACGCCTCGATGGCGGGCTAGCCCATCTCGGTCCGCAGGAAGCGCACCGTGCGCCGCATCGACTGCGGCCACTGCGGCCCGAAGGCGTGTCCTTCTCCGGCGTACGTCACGAGCTCGACATCCTTGCCTGCGCGCTCGAAGGCCGCGGCGGTCTGCTCGGACCAGCGCGGAGGGCAGGTGTCGTCGGCGGTCCCGTGCAGCATCAGCAGCGGCTCGGTCACGCGGTCGACGTAGGTCCGGGGAGACACCTGCTTCCAGAAGCCCGGGGCATCTTCCGGCGAGCCGTGCCGGCGGACGATCTGGCGGGCCACCTCCGGGCGCTCGGCGGCCGTCCAGCGTTCGTAGTTGTCGACCGTGTCGCTGCTCACGGACGCGAACACGACCGCGGCGTCGACGAGCCCCGGCTTCGTGACGAGGACGTTCTGGACGACGCCTCCCCCCATCGAACGGCCGACGAGGCCGACGCGGTCGCCGTCGAGGCGCGGGTCGCCGGAGCGGCGGACGGCGAGGACCGCGTTGATGACGTCCTCGGTGTAGCCGAGCCGGAGGTCGCGCTCGGCGGTCGGGTCGTCGTCCGAGCCGGCGTGGTTGCGGTAGTCGACGTGGAGGACGGCATACCCCGCGCGCGCGAGGTAGTCCTGCTCGCGCGTCATCCCGCGGCCGCTGGTGTAGACGGCCGGGTCGATGTAGCCGTGCGCCAGGATCAGCACGGGGAACGGGCCACGACCCCGGGGGACGACGAGGATCCCCGAGATCCGGAGGTCGCCGCTGCGGTAGGTGACCGCACGCCGCGTGTAGGCCTCGGTGGTGGCGAGCGTCTCCCCGAGACGCAGCGCTCGGCCGTCGTACTCCTTCGCCATCAGCGCCGGGAGGGACACCGGGCTGCCGGCGGCGGGGAGTGCGGGCGTCGCGGTGGGGTCGGGCCGGTCGGCGGCAGACGGCTCGGAGACCGACGGCTCGGAGACCGGCTCCGTCGTGGCGCCGGGCGGTGACGACGGAGCCGTGTCGCCGGTCGTCCGCTCGCTGGTGCACGCCGCGGCCGCCACAAGGGCGACCGCGGCGACCACCGTGCGGACCGGCGCTCCCTGCATGCGATCAGCTCGTGGCGTACGCGATGCCGGTGGAGTGGTTCGGGCAGTAGCCGAACGGGTTCTTCACGAGGTACTGCTGGTGGTAGTCCTCCGCGTACCAGTAGTCGCCCAGCGGCCGGATCTCGGTGGTGATCTCGCCGTAGCCGGAGGCGGTCATCCGCTTCTGGTACGCCGCGCGCGACGCCTCGGCCTTCTCGAGCTGCTCCGGCGTGGTCGTGTAGATGACCGAGCGGTACTGCGTGCCACGGTCGTTGCCCTGCCGCATCCCCTGGGTGGGGTCATGGTTCTCCCAGAAGACCCTGAGCAGGTCGTCGAAGGAGACCTTGGCCGGGTCGTAGATCACGCGGACGACCTCGGCGTGCCCGGTGCGGCCGCTGCAGACCTCCTCGTACGTGGGGTTCTTGGTGAAGCCGCCGGCGTAGCCGACCGATGTCGACCAGACTCCCGGCACGTTCCAGAAGGTCTGCTCCTCACCCCAGAAGCATCCGAGACCGAAGACGACGGCCTCGTAGCCCTCCGGTGGCTCGGTCATGATCGGCGTGCCGAGCACGAGGTGCTCGTCACCGACCGAGAACGGACGGGCCTCGCGGCCGGGAAGGGCCTGGTCGGGGGAGATGAGGTGAGTCTTGAACGAGAACATCTGTTTCCTCCTCGGGTGCTCCACCTACAACCATGCCTGCCGCTTCAGTGTTCCCGATCTGACCGGTGGACAACGTCCTCACCCTTGTCGCTCGTCCGCGCTAGAATCGAACACATGAGCGATCCGATGACAGAGCTCCTGCTCACCGGCCTGCTGGAGCGGGTCGGTGAGGCGGCCGCGGCCGCGCTCGCACGGATCGACGCCGCCGAGGAGGAGGCGGTGGCCGCGGGTGCCGGTGCGGTGGAGGCGGTGGCCCTGTGCGAGGTCATCGTGCGCATGGCGCAGGCGTGCCAGACCGACGCGGTCGCCGACCTCGACGTCCGTCGGCGGGAGGTGCTCGGTCCGCACACCGACGAGCGGGAGGTCTGCCGGTCGTTGTTCGCCGAGATCGGGCTCGCGCGCCAGGCCTCGGCCACCGCCGGGGAGTCCACCTACCGGCTCACCCGCGACCTGGAGCACCATCCGGCAGCCCGCAGACTCCTGCAGGACGGCGTCGTCAACCAGTCCGTCGTCGCCGCGGTCTGCCGGGAGACGGTCTACCTTGCTCCGGACCAGCGCGCCGAGGTCGACGCCGAGCTGGCGCCGTTCCTGGCCGTGCTGGGTCCTCGGCGTGCCGCCGCGGCCGCCCGGCGGCTGGTCATCGAGAAGGACCCGCATGCTGCGTTCGTGCGGACGGTGCGCGCTCGCGACGAGCGCCACGTGCGGCTGCGACCGGAGCTCGACGCGATGGCAACCCTGTCGATCTGCGCACCTGCGGCACAGCTCGCCCCCGTGTGGGAGCGGCTCGACCACGAGGCGTCGGCCCGTCACTCCGACGGAGATCCCCGCACCATCGCGCAGCTCACCTCCGACCTTGCCGTCGAGCGGCTCGCCGGGGCCTCGGTGACCGCCGACGGCGCGCTCGCCATCGTCACCGAGATCGGCGTGCTGATGCGCCCGGAGACGCTGTACGGCACCGACGACGTGGCCGCGGTGCTCCGGGGCTACGGGCCGGTGCCCGGTGAGCTCGCGCGTCGCCTCGCCTCGGGAGAGCAGGGGTGGGTGCGCCGATTCTTCACGCGACCCGACGGTCACGGCCTTGAGGCCGTCGATCCCCGTCGGCGTCGCTTCCCGGCCGGCGTCGCTCGGCTGGTCCGGGCCACCGACGAGCTCTGCGCCCGTCCGTGGTGCGAGTGCCGTGTGCGCGAGATCGACCACACGACCCCGTATGCACGCGGCGGAGAGACGGTGCTCGACAACGCGCAGGGGGTCTGCCGCACCGACAACCTCCTCAAGGAGACGCGAGGGTGGCGGGTCGACCGCGACCACGCCAGGAGCCTTACCTGGACGACGCCCACGGGTCGGCGTTATGTGTCCGCGGGCGCGGTGGGCGGTCCGGTCAGGCCATTCGGCCCTGGTGAGGACCGGTGGTCTCCGATGGAGGACCGGCTACGGCACCTCGTCACCGTCTCCAGGACCTGACAGGTGCAGCAGCCACCTCACGGCACGAGCACCGCCGCGCCGTCGAAGCGACCTGCCTTGAGGTCTCGCAGCGCGGAGAGTCCCTCCTCGAGGGGGTACGGGTGGGTCGTCGCTCGGACCCCGTGACGGACGGCGAGATCGAGGAAGACCCGTCCGTCGTCGCGCGTGTTGGCGGTGACCGAGCGCAGCTCCTTCTCGTAGAACAGCTCCGACTCGTAGACGAGAGGGGGCGTGTCCGAGAGGTGGATGCCGGCGACGGCGAGCACCCCGCCACGGTCCAGGGCACGCAGCGCCACAGGGACGAGATCGCCGACCGGCGCGAAGAGGACCGCGGCGTCGAGGGGTTCCGGCGGCGCGTCGTACGCGCCACCGGCCGAGGCCGCCCCGAGGTCCAGCGCGAGCCGCTGCGCCGCGGCGTCGCGCGTCAGCACGTGGACCGTCGCCCCGGCAGCGATCGCGACCTGAGCACACAGGTGGGCGCTGCCGCCGAAGCCGTACAGGCCGAGTCTTCCTCCCTCGGGGAGCGCGGCGCGGCGCAGGGCGCGGTAGCCGATGATCCCGGCACAGAGCAGCGGTGCCAGCGACACGGCGGCGACGTCGTCGGGGAGCCGGTAGGCAAAGGCGGCGGGGACCGTCGCGAACTCGGCGTAGCCGCCGTCGGCGTCCCAGCCGGTGAAGCGTCCGTACGGGCAGAGGTTCTCCGCTCCCCGCACGCACCAGCGGCAACGCCCGCAGGTGTGCCGCAACCACGCGATGCCGACCCGGTCACCGGTCGACCAGCCGTCGAGGGCCCCGCCGTGGACCCCGCCGCCGTCCCCGACGACCCGACCGACAACCTCGTGCCCGGGGACGACGCGGTGACGATGGACGGGCAGGTCCCCTTCCGCCACGTGAAGGTCCGTGCGGCACACGCCACAGGCCTCGACCCGGACGAGCAGCTCGCCCGGCAGCGGGGAGGGCAGCGGAACCTCGACGAGCTCGAGCGGTGGGTCGCCGCCACCGGCCACCGGCCCCGGCGACGTCACCCGCCACGCACGCATCACGTCGGGCAGGTCCCGGGCTCCGCCTCCGCCCTCCGGAGTTCGTCCACCGTTCATGCGCACCACCTCGGGGAGCTGCCGCGACGCCATCCGGGGACGCTGCGATGTCCCCATGAGAACACGTCGCACGACCATCCTCCTGGGGATCGCCGCCTCCCTCGTCGCGCCCGCGATCGTCGTCGCCGGCGGCCCCGCCGCCGCAGGCACCCCCGGCACGGCCACCGACCGACCCGACCGCGTGGCGGGCGCGTTCCACCACACGGCCCGCCTGCCTGTCGTGATCGCGCACCGCGGTGCGTCCGGCTACCGCCCGGAGCACACCATCGCCGCCTACGAGCTCGCGATCCGGCAGGGCGCGGACGTCATCGAGCCCGATCTGGTGATCACCAAGGACAAGGTGCTCGTCGCCCGCCACGAGAACGAGATCGGGGGCACCACCGACGTCGCCGACCACCCGCGGTTCAACGCTCGCCGCACGACCAAGACCATCGACGGCCGCCCGGTCACCGGATGGTTCACCGAGGACTTCACCCTCGCAGAGCTGAAGACGCTGCGGGCCAAGGAGCGGTTGCCGCTCGTCCGACCCGGGAACACCGTCTACGACGGCCGGTTCACCGTCCCCACCTTCGACGAGGTGCTCGACCTGGCGCGCAGGGAGAGCCTCCGCCGAGGCCGCCCCATCGGTGTCGCCCCCGAGACCAAGCACCCCACGTACTTCCGCTCGATCGGCAAGAACCTCGAGGACCCGCTCGTCCGAACCCTGGACCGTCGGGGTCTCAACCACCGCCGGTCGCCGGTCACCGTCCAGTCGTTCGAGACCGCGAACCTGCAGGCGCTCTCGAGGCGGCTGCGGGTCCCGCTCGCGCAGAACGTCAGTGCGTCGGGATCTCCGTACGACCACGTGGCGTCGGGAGACCCCACGACGTACGCCGACATGGTGACCCCGAAGGGACTTCGTGCCCTCTCCCGCTATGCCGACATCCTGAGCGCGGAGAAGGACGTACTGATCCCGCGGACCGCGGACGGCGCGCTCGCCGATCCCACGACCGTCGTGCGCGACGCCCACCGGAGCGGGTTGGACGTGTACGCCTGGACGTTCCGGGCGGAGAACCAGTTCCTTCCGGCCGACTTCCGCCGGGGCACCGATCCCCGTGCCCACGGCAACCTCCGCGGCGAGCTGCGGACCTTCTACGCCGCCGGGGTCGACGGGGTCTTCTCCGACTTCCCCGACGTGGCCGTCGCCGCACGATCGCGGCAGGGTGCGCTGCCTCACCGATGAGGTGACAGCGCCTGATCCGGCCATCCATGCGCCGTACCACGAACGGATACGCTCGCGGGTGTGAGCGACTTCGGTTTCGAGACACGGGCCATCCACGCGGGCCAGGACCCCGATCCCCGTACGGGCGCGGTGACGCCCCCGATCTATGCGACCAGCACCTACAAGCAGGACGGTGTGGGAGGGCTCCGCGAGGGCTACGAGTACTCGCGGAGCGCCAACCCCACCCGTACCGCCCTCGAGGAGTGCCTCGCCGCGCTCGAGCACGGCGAGCGCGGGTTCGCCTTCGCCAGCGGCCTCGCGGCCGAGGACACCCTGCTGCGCGCCCTGACCCAGCCCGGTGACCACGTGGTGATCCCCGACGACGCGTACGGCGGGACCTACCGTCTCTTCGACAAGGTCCACGCCCGCTGGGGCCTGGAGTACGACCCGGTCTCGATCTCCGACGTGGAGGCGGTCCGCGCGGCCGTCGTCCCGGGGACGACCCGGATCGTGTGGGTCGAGACACCGACCAACCCGCTCCTCGGCATCGCCGACATCCAGGCCCTCGCCGAGGTGGCGCACGCCGCCGACGCCTTGCTGGTCGTCGACAACACGTTCGCGTCGTCCTACCTCCAGCAGCCGCTCGAGCTTGGTGCCGACATCGTCGTGCACTCGACGACCAAGTACGCCGGCGGTCACTCCGACGTCGTCGGTGGCGCGATCGTCGTGCGCGACGCGGGGATCGGCGAGCAGATTTCCTTCCACCAGAACTCCATGGGTGCAGTCGCCGGGCCGTTCGACTCGTGGCTGGTCCTGCGCGGGCTCCGCACGCTCGCCCTCCGGATGGACCGGCACAGCGACAACGCGGAGCGCGTCGTGGCCTTCCTCCAGAGCCGACCCGAGGTGTCCCAGGTCATCTACCCCGGACTTCCCGAGCACCCCGGCCACGCGGTGGCCGCCCGGCAGATGAAGCGCTTCGGCGGCATGGTGTCCTTCCGGATGGCTGCGGGCGAGGGTGCCGCCCTCGAGGTCGTCGAGCACACCCAGCTCTTCACGCTGGCCGAGTCGCTGGGCGGCGTCGAGTCGCTGATCGAGCATCCCGGTCGGATGACCCACGCGTCCGCGGCCGGCTCCCCGCTGGAGGTGCCCGCCGACCTGGTGCGCGTCAGCGTCGGCATCGAGACGGCCGACGACCTCGTCGCGGACCTCGCGACGGCCTTCGAGCGGCTGGCGCGATGACTCCGGGCCGGAAGGACGGGCTCCCGCCCGACGGTGACGACGGCGCTGTCGGCGACGGGAGAGGCGCCGACGGCAACGGGGAGACCGTCGCGGCCGACGCGTCGCTGTCCGACGGGCCGTCGGTCGCCATCTCGTCCTCCCCGTCCCGTCGCGACCGCCTCGACGAGCTCGTGGAGCGGATGCGAGCGACCGCACGGCGCGATCTCGCGGCGCGGGACGACCGGGCAGGCGTCCTCGGCGATCCTGTCCCGACCTCGAGCCCGTACGCCGCGCTCCCTCCGGCCACACCTGCCGACGCGACCCCTCCCAACGTCCCGTACGGCATCGCGCTGGCCGCCTCGTGGGGCTGGCGTCTCATCATCATCGCCGCCGCAGGGCTGGGGCTCATGTGGCTGCTCGGCTTCTTCTCCGAGATCACCATCCCGGTCGCGATCGCGATCCTCGTCACCGCGCTGATCAGGCCCTTCGTCGACCGCTTCGAGCGGCTCCACGTGCCTCGGGCGCTCGCGACGCTGCTGGTGATGGTCCTGGGGATCGGCGCCGTCGTCGGGATGCTGACCCTGGTCGGGCAGCAGGTCTCCGCGCAGTTCGACGACCTGCGGACCAAGGTGGTCGACGGCCTGGAAGAGATCCAGGACTGGGCGCGCACCGGGCCACTCGGACTCAGCGACGCCCAGCTCAACGCCGGGATCGACCGCGTCACGGGCACCATCGAGGCGTGGGGGAGCAGCGGCACGGGGGTCGTCGACCGCGTCACCGAGCTGGGGACGACGGTGACCCACCTGCTCGCAGGGTTCTTCATCGTCTTGTTCGCGACGTACTTCTTCCTCTACCAGGGCGGTCGGATCTGGGACTGGGTCGTCCGGATCTTCCCGCGCAACGCCCGCAGCCCCGTCGACACCTCCGGACGCGTCGCCTGGGCCTCGCTGACGGCCTTCGTCCGCGCCACCGTGCTGGTCGCGCTCGTCGACGCGATCGGGATCGCCGGTGTGGCGTGGGGCCTCGGGGTGCCACTGGTCCTCGCGATCGCCACCCTCGTGTTCCTGGGTGCGTTCGTGCCGATCGTGGGCGCGTTCGTCTCCGGGCTCGTGGCGGTCCTCGTCGCGCTCGTGGCCCAGGGTCCGTGGACGGCGATCTTCATGCTGCTGGGCGTGATCGCGGTCCAGCAGGTCGAGGCCCACATCCTCCAGCCGTTCCTCATGGGGCATCTCGTGCAGCTCCACCCGCTGGCGATCATCCTCGCGATCGCCGCCGGCGTGACCGTCGCCGGGATCGTCGGAGCGCTGCTCGCCGTCCCGCTCGCGGCCTGCGTCAATGCGGTCGTACGCCACCTCTCGGAGCGTGGCGACCCGGCCAGGGTGGCGCCGGCGAGCGGCTCACCGCCGCTCGTCGCCGAGTAGCGGTCGACCGTCCGCCGCCCTGGTGCCCGTCCTAGGGTGGAGGCCATGACCGTCACCCTCGACGACGTCCGCGCGGCTGCGGCCCTCCTCACCGACGTGGCCGTACGCACGCCGATCGAGTCCTCGCGCCCGCTCAGCGCGCTCCTCGGACGACCCGTGCTGCTCAAGGCCGAGAACCTCCAGCGGGCCGGGTCGTTCAAGATCCGTGGCGCGTACGTCCGGATCTCCCACCTCTCGGCCCAGGAGAAGGCTCGCGGCGTGGTCGCCGCCAGCGCGGGCAACCACGCGCAGGGCGTCGCTCTCGCCGCCTCGCTGCTCGGGACCACCGCGACCGTCTTCATGCCGGAGGGGGCGCCGTTGCCCAAGCTGGCCGCGACCCGCGACTACGGCGCCCGGATCGAGCTCGCGGGAACGTCGGTCGAGTCGGCGCTCGAGGCCGCCCGCGCCTACTCCGAGCGCACCGGGGCCGTCCTCATCCACCCGTTCGACCACCCCGACATCGTCGCCGGACAGGGCACGCTCGGACTCGAGCTGCTGGAGCAGGTGCCTGACGCCTCGACGATCGTCGTTCCGGTCGGCGGTGGTGGACTCATCGCCGGCGTGGCGCTCGCCGTCCGCACGCTACGACCCGACGTCCGGATCGTCGGGGTCCAGTCCGAGCGCGTCGCCCCGTACCCGGTGTCGCTCGCCGAGGGACGGCCGACGTCGGTCGTCGCGCAGCGCACCATGGCCGACGGCATCGCGGTCTCGCTGCCCGGCCACGTGCCGTACGAGGAGATCGCGCGCTACGTCGACCGCATCGTCACGGTGACCGAGGAGGCGCTGAGCGAGGCGCTCCTGCTCCTGCTCGAGCGCGCCAAGCTGGTCGTCGAGCCGGCGGGGGCCGCCGGCGTCGCCGCGATCATGCAGCATCCCGAGCTCTTCGCCGACGACAGCGAAGGCCCGCTGGTGTGCGTGCTCAGCGGCGGCAACATCGACCCGCTGCTCCTGATGAACGTGGTCCGGCACGGCCTGGCCGCGGCGGGACGCTTCCTGTCGTTCCGTGTGAGGATCTCCGACCGGCCGGGCTCGCTGGAGATCCTCCTGAGGGTCCTCGCCGAGATGGCGGTCAGTGTCCTCGACGTGATCCACGAGCGGACGTCCTCGACCCTCGCCATGGACGAGGTGGAGGTGACGCTGAGCGTCGAGACTCGCGGGCCGGAGCACCGCTTCGCCGTCGAGCAGGCGCTGCGCGACCAGGGTTACGTGATCACCTACACCTGAGCCGGGGAGTGGGGAGACGCCGACGGCACCCGCGCCCTGGGGCGACGGGTGCCGTCTGCTCTGTCGGAGGCCGGTCGCGGGTCAGGCCACGTACGGCTTGGCGTCGACGATCTCGACCGTCAGCTCGCGCCCGTTGGGTGCGGCGTACGTCGCGGAGTCGCCGGCCTTCTTGCCGTTGATCGCCGAGCCGAGCGGCGACTGCGGGGAGTAGACCTGGATCTCGACCGAGGCGTCGAGCCCGAGCATCTCGCGGGAACCGAGGAGGAACGTCTCCGTGTCGTCGTCACCGGCGAACGTGATGGTCACGACCATGCCGGGCTCGACCAGACCATCGTCGGCGGGCGCCTCGCCGACCTCGGCGCGGCGCAGCATGTCCTCGAGCTGGCGGATCCGGGCCTCGGACTTCCCCTGCTCCTCACGAGCCGCGTGGTAGCCGCCGTTCTCGCGCAGGTCGCCCTCCTCGCGGGCGTCGGCGATCCTCGTCGTGATCTCCTGGCGAGCGGGGCCACGAAGATGGTCCAGCTCCGCCTGGAGGCGGTCGTACGCCTCCTGGGTGAGCCAGACCGTGTTCTTCTCTTCGTTCGACGTCGTCATGGGAAAAGCTCCTTGGATGTAACAAACCCCAGACGTCACGCCTGGGGCTGAACCTTGAGCCTAGCAACAGCCAGGCTCTCGGCCAAGCATCCTCAGTCGGCGAGGCGGCAGCTCACGACCGTCGCGGTCACCGCGCGGCGCTCGGTCGCGACCACGTCCCTGACCTGGATCTCGTCGGTATCGGTGCGGTCCACGCGGATGGTCGCCTCGCCCACGTACGAGTGGTCCTCGGCCTGCGCGGCCACCTCGCACAAGGCAGGGTCGCCCGAGGGGTGCAGCACGCGGACCGTCACCGAGATCTCGTGGTCGGAGAGCACCTTGTACGCGACGACGTCGGCCTGGAAGGAGTCACCGGCCTGGGCCTGCGCGACGAACCACGCCGCGATGACGCCGAGCGTCACGCCGACGGCGGCGATGACCGTCCAGGTGCGGCGGCTCAGCGTCCGGCGTTCTCCGTACCGGCTGGTGGAGAGAGCGGGGTCGGTCACGGGCATGCCACCATTGTGACCGAGCGACCCACACGACCCACCGGAGGACTGCTGTGCCGGACAACTTGCGCCTGATGCACGTCCACGCCCACCCCGACGACGAATCGAGCAAAGGGGCGGCGTCGACGGCGAGGTACGTCGCCGAGGGCGTCGACGTCCACGTCGCCACGTGCACCGGCGGTGAGCGCGGCTCGATCCTCAACCCGAGCTTCGACCACCCGGGGATCCTCGAGAACCCCGAGCTGATCGTCGAGATCCGGCGCGAGGAGATGGACCGGGCGCGAGAGATCCTCGGGATCAAGCAGGACTGGCTGGGCTTCGTCGACTCCGGGTGGCCCGAGGGCGACCCGCTGCCTCCGCTGCCGGAGGGATGCTTCGCCCTGGTGCCGGTCGAGGAGGCCGCGAAGCCGCTGATCGCGCTGATGCGGTCGTTCCGCCCGCACGTCGTGACGACGTACGACGAGAACGGGGGCTACCCGCACCCCGACCACATCATGTGCCACAAGATCTCGGTGTACGCGTTCGAGAAGGCCGGAGACGCCGACGCCTATCCCGAGCTCGGCGAGCCCTGGCAGCCCCAGAAGCTGTACTACCACCGGGGCTGGTCCCGAGCCCGCGCCGAGGCGATCGACTCGGCGCTGGAGCGGCACGGGCTCGAGCCGGTCTACCGCGAGCGGCTCAAGGAGTGGACGTTCGACCCGGACGAGGACCAGCGGCTCACCACGCGCGTCCCCTGCTCGGACTACTTCGGCGTCGCCGACGACGCGCTGCGGGCCCACGCCACCCAGATCGACCCCGACGGCCACTGGTTCGCGATCCCCCGGGAGGTCCGGGCCGAGGCGTGGCCCACCGAGGACTACGAGCTGGTGACGTCGTTCGTGGAGACGTCGGTGCCCGAGGACGACCTGTTCGCCGGTCTGCGCTGAGGGCGGGCGTAGGCTGGAGGCATGTCCACCGCTGTGCTCGCCGCCGCCGAGCAGATCAACTTCAAGCCTGCCGGCTGGGTCGCGCTCTTCATCATCCTCGCGCTGTGCGTGGGCCTCTACTTCCTCATGCGCAGCATGTCGCACCAGATGAAGAAGGTGGACTTCGACGAGTCGGCCACGGAGCGTCCTCGCCCGCCGGCCGAGGAGCCGCGCGACGACGCCTGACCGTCGGCCCGGGCCTCCGGGCAACAGCCACGGCCCCTGACCCTCTCCTGTGCACGATGGTCGAGTCGCCTGCCGATCTCCGGCAGCCCCGGGCGGCGCGTCGAAGGAGAGCACATGAGTGCACACACCCGTACGGGAGCCCTGATGGCGATGTCCGCCGCCGGGGCCCTGGTGGCGAGCCTGATGACCGTCGCCCCCGCGAGCGCTCAGGGCGCCAGCCCCGACGAACGCACGGCCGGCTCGGACGCCCGGCAGGCGACGACGCACATCGTCAGAGGGCTCGACAACGTCCGTCAGATCAGCTTCACGGCCTCCGGTCGGTTGCTGGTCAGCGAGGCCGGGCACGGAAGGTGGGGCCGCGGCGCCTGCCGTCCGGGCGGGACCTCGGATGCCGACTGCATCGGACGCACCGGGCGGATCCGGTCGATGACCGCCGCAGGCACGAAGCGGCGCACGGTCGCCAGCCGCCTCCCGTCCAACCGCACGGCGTTCGAGACCTTCGCCGCCGGTGTCGCGGGGGTCGATCGGCGGCCCGGTGGCTCGGTCTACGCCACGTTCAGCACGTACGCCCCCGGCAAGTACGCGGGCAAGGTCGTCCGTGTCACCAAGCGCGGGAAGCTGCGCGTCGTCGCCAGGCCGAGGTTCGACGGGCGACGCGCTGACCCCGGTGATGTCGTGGCGCTGCGCCGCCAGGTCCTCGTGCTCGACCACCTGTCGAACACGGTGCTCCGGCTCCGCAACGGCCGGCTGCGCACCTGGTACCGCGCCCCGCGGCCGGCCGGCGCGCCCAACGCTCCCGTCGTGACGGCCCTCTCGCACGGCGCGGACGGTCGTGTCTACGCCGTGGTCGCCGAGGAGGCGTCGGCCTATGCGCCGACGCGCGTCGTCCGGCTCAACGCCGCCGGACGGACGCTGCGCACCTGGGTGACCCCGCAGCCGGTCAGCGAAGCCACGGCGACGTCCGACGGCGTGGTGTGGGTCGACGAGATCGAGGGACCGATCCGGCGCGTCGACGGGGCCGGCCCGTCGTTCGCCGT
>NZ_JARBCJ010000084.1:0-13601 GCF_028803055.1 Mumia sp. | reverse complement strand
GGTCCGTATCCGGGGGCGCCCCCCCGCGCCGCGGGGGCCGGTGGCGATGGGGGGGGGGCCCGCGCGCGCCCCCCCCACCCGGACCGGTGCTACGTGGTGCGTGTCATGACAGATGACGTGTCGAGAGCGGACTCACGACAGCGTCAACGTGAGGAGGCCGGTGTAGGTACCGGCCGCCTGGCTGGCTCCGACCTCGAGCGAGAGCCCGGCGTCGGCGACAGCGTCGCCTCCGCTGGTCCCGTCGGCACCGAGACCCGACGTCGCCACCGCGCACAGCGGCAGGTCGGTCGAGGCATCGGCGAACGATGCCGATGCGCCCGCGACGACGGTGTCGTCGGTGTTGCTCTGGGCGGCGCACTTCGGCGTCCAGGTCAGGGCGTTCGGAGCGATGGTGAAGTTGCCGCCGCTCGGCTTCGCGGGACCGTTGAGGCCCGAGAAGCGACCGACGAGCGACCACCCGAGGGAACCTCCGCGGTAGTCCTTCACCGTGACGTCCTTGAGATCGCCGGTCGAGGTCTGGTCCGTACCGTCGAGCGAGACGCCCGACATCAGAACGTTTCCTGCGTCCTTCGACATCTTCAGGTCGCCCGCGACGACCGTCAGGTCGAGCGTCTCGAGCAGCGAGCAGCTGCCCGTGGTCGCCGCTCCCTGCTTCGCCGTGCAGGTGTCACCGGAGAAGGTGAACGCCTGCGAGGCGAAGATGGCGACCGGCGGGGGGCCGGGCGCGTGGATGCGACTCGCACCGATGTAGGCAGTCCCGGAATCGTTCACGATGAACGTGGCCGAGATGTTGCCCGCGGAGTCGGCGGTCGTCGTGACAGCCGGGTCGGACGAGGCCGGCGGCGGGAACGGCGGACCGCTCTTGGTGCCGCTGACGCTCACCGGCTGGTTCGGGTCCCAGTTGGAGCCCGTGACGGTGACGACCGTGCCGGCGCCACCACCGGTGACGTTCGTCGAGACGGTGACGTTGCCCAGGATGGTGATCGGGGTCAGGCTCGTCTCACCGCCGGAGGTGACCTTCAGGGACCGCGCCCCGGTCGTCGGCGTGGCGGACACCGCGAGGGTGCCCGAGCCCGTGCCGTCGCCCGCGATCGAGAGCGTCGAGGACGTCGCGTCGCAGCTGGTCCCGCTGGTGTTGCAGAGCTCGGCCGTACCGGTGCCGGCCGCTGAGAAGTTCGTGACGCCGAAGCTGATCACGTCGTTCTTGCGTGCCGCGTTGGTGACGACCTGGTTGCTGATCCCCGTGATGGAGGCCGACGGGCCGACCGCCGAGAAGCTCGCGCTGATGTTGGTGTCGACCGGCGTGGTGGCCGGGTTGACCCCGTTCGCCACTCCGCCCGCCTGCCCGTTGCACTGGACGCGCAGCGTGTAGTCGGGGATGTCGTAGATCACCTTGCGAAGCTTCAGGGTGTTGGTCCCCGAGCTGGTGACCGGGAACGAGCCCTGGACCGTGTCCCCGGGGATCGGACCGAAGCCCGGCGCGGAGAACCCCTTCTGGACCACCGGCAGGTTCACGCCGTTGACCGAGAAGTAGTAGTAGACCGTGCCGGACGCCGCCGGACCGCCGTTGGTCGGTCCGGTGTTGAAGGTCAGCGTGAAGTTGCGTGAGCTGCCGACCGTGCTCCCGCCACTGGTGGTGAGGGTGTAGTCGGCATTGTTGCCCCACGCCGCCAGCGAGCTGGAGAGGTTGCCCGTCGTCGAGGTGTCCTCGAGGGCGGCACCAGCCGCCACGGAGTAGACCCAACACCCGCCTGACGGGGTCGCCGCGGACGCCGAGGTGGCGCCCACGGTGACTGCTGTCGTCGCAAGCATGCTGGCTCCAGCCAGCAGGGCCACGACGCGTTTCTTAGATCTCATCTACCCGCGCTCCTTCTTCGGGTAGGGGGCCCCGAGGGGCCCGACCTGAGTCGCAGTCCTGTCCACTGCATTGCACACATCGGGAGTGCAAGTAGGGATAGGCTCAACCACGCAGACGATATTGTCAATGATATATCCGAGAGGATTTTGATGCGCAGGTCCGTGATGAGCCAGTCCGCGAGGGTGGCCGGCACCGTGGTGCGCTCCGGCGCGGAGCTGCTGGTCACCGGTGGCGTGGTCGTGCTGCTCTTCGCCGTCTACCTCGTGGTCTGGAGCGATGTGCAGACCGCGGCCGCACAGGTCGACCTGCGAGACGACTTCGAGAGCCAAGTCGAGGCCGCCGCCGCCACACCGAGCTCGAACGTGCCCGCCGAGCCGGCCAAGGTCGCTCCCCCACGAGGGTCGGGTATCGCCGTCATGAGGATCCCCCGGCTCGGCGACGACTGGTCGTGGGTCGTGGTGGAAGGCGTGTCGGACGAGCAGCTCGCGCGTGGTCCCGGACACTTCCCCGAGACGGCGCAGCCGGGTCAGGTCGGCAACTTCGGCGTTGCCGGTCACCGCGCCACCCACGGTGAGCCGTTCGCGCACATCGACCGCGTCCGCAAGGGCGACACCGTGGTCGTCGAGGCGGTCGGAGACACCTACACCTACGTCGTCGACCGCACCGAGATCGTCGCACCGACCGCGGTCGACATCCTGCTCCCCGTCCCGGGCAAGCCCGCGGCCAGAGCCCGAAAGGCCCGGCTGACCATCGTGACCTGCCATCCCCGATGGGGCTCCAGCGAGCGCCTCATCGTGCACGGACACCTCGTCGAGACCCGCTCCGGATCGGAGGCCTGACGTGTACGCAGCCCTGTGGCGGATCCTTCCCGGGCCCACGGCCGTGAAGGCGCTGATCGCCGTGGCCCTGTTCGTGGGGGTCGTCCTCATCTTGTTCCTCGTGGTGTTCCCTGAGGTGGAACCGCTGCTGCCGTTCGACCAGATCACCCTCGAGCCCGAGCAGACGGCGGGCACGGTCGGCGGCGAGTCCGGGGTGGGGGAACCGTAACCTCCGAACTGGAACACTGTCTCGCGATTCCAGGAACCGTCTCAGTGCCCGGCACAGCACGCCCGGCACAGCACGTCTCCGCCGCCCGGCCGGAGGCGCGGGCGGCGGAGACGTGGACGGTGCAGACCGTGCAGAGCCGGGCCGGGGGACCACGGCCCTGCACGGAGACGGGGGGTGGTCAGTGGTCGCGCAGCAACGACCCGAAGCCGTGGAGCTTGTCCTCGATGCCGTTCTCGCGCAGCGCCATCCACCAGGTGGCGGCGTTGATCGCGATGACCGGCTTGCCCAGCCAACGCTCGGCCTCGTCGGCCAGCTCGGTCATGCAGAGGTTCGTTCCGCACTGGACGATCGCGTCGACGTCGGGTCCGTCCACCTCGATGATCGCCTCACGCAGCGTCTGCTCGCTGACGTGCGCGATCGCGACGGCGCTCTCGCAGCTGAGGCCCTTGATCTTGTCGACCTCGAAGCCGAGCTCGGTGAAGAACTTCCGGACGTTCTCGTCACCGATCGGGGTGTACGGCGTGACGATGCCGATCTTCCTGGCACCGTAGAGCTGGAGCGCGCGCTCGCAGGCCTCGGCGCCGGTGGCGACGCCGAGCCCGCCCGAGAGGTCCTGGATCTGCTGGACGAACTGGCGGTTGCCCTCGACGCCGTCCCAGAAGGTCTCGGCGCTCATGCCCATGACCATGTAGTCGGGCTCCATCGTCACGACGCCCTCGACGCAGTCGGCCATCGCGGCACGGATCTGGACGAGCAGGTTCTGCATGCCCTCGTCGTCGGCGATACGGCCGTCTCGGATGAGGATCCGTCCGTAGTGCGACGTGACACCGGGGACGCGCATCATGTCGAACTCGGGCTGGACGATCGTGTTGGTGCTCGGGGCGATCACACCGAACTTGCGGCGGTAGCCGAGGCGGTCGGTCATGAGAGGGAGGCTCCTTCGGGGACGGAGGGACGCTCGGCGTGCGGGAGCCGCCTGCTCAGGCGGAGCGCGCCGATGAGGAAGCAGAGCTGGACGCCGGAGTTCGTGAGCTGCTCGATCCACTGCAAGGCCTCGGTCTGGTTCGGCCGAGCGGCGAGCGGAGGGAGCACGAGGGTTCCGACGAGGTAGAAGATGAACAGCCAGCGTCCGAGCTGGTCGCCGTGGCGACGGGCGAGCGCCGAGGCCATGGCTCCGACCGCGACCGCGGAGAGGGCGGCGATGGCGAGCATCGGGGTGAGGTTGCGCGCGGCGCCGGAGATGCATGCACCGACGAAGGGCACGAGGGCGAACGGCGCCCAGGACACGACCTTGCCGACGTACACGCTGGCCAGTGCCCAGGCGATCGCGGAGAACCCGATCGCCAGGCAGGGGAAGAGCATCTGCTCGAGGAAGGGGATCTCCACGCAGGGGCCTGCGACGAGCAGCTTCCAGACCGCCTTGCCGAGGCCGCCCGCAGTGACGACGAGACCACCCAGAAGTGCGCCCACCCGTACGGCGGGAATCACCTTGCCGAGCGCGTTCGCCAGGACGACCAGGGCCGCGCCGGCGAGCAGCACCGGCACGAAGTCCTCGATCGCCAGCGCCAGGCCGTACTCGGTGCACGGATCGATCGCCATCAGGCCACCGCTCCCGTGCTCGTGGCCGGGGACTCGTCGGTCGCGAAGATGTCCCGTGAGCGGAAGCCGGCGGTGAGGAACCGGTCCATCGCCTTCGACCGGGTCAGCCAGGCGACCCTTGTCCCGTTCTTGCTCGCGGCGAGCACGTGGTCGGCCAGCCACGGGGTGACGGTCTCGACCCGGTCACCGAGGATGTTGAAGATCTTGCGCGCCTTCTCGAACGCCTCGGGCTGGCCGTCGTAGTCGTCGACGAGCAGATCGGTCGCGACGATGCCGGGCGACAGGTAGCCGACTCGGACGTCGGTGCCCTTCGCCTCCTTGACCATCGCGGCGGTGAGGTAGGTGACCGCGCGCTTGCTCGCCCCGTAGACCGCCATGCCGGGTTGGAGCTGGCCGTCGGAGCCGAAGCCCTCCATGTTCCAGATCCATCCGCCGCCGGCCTGGGCCGACAATCCGGCGAGCGCGACGGCGCTGCCGTTGATGGCACCGACGAGATTGGTACGGATCACGCTCTCGACCGAAGCCGCGGGGATCTCCGGCAACGGACGGCGGGGCGCGGAGACGCCGGCGTTGTTGATCCACACGTCCACCCGGCCGAACGTCTCGGTCGTGTGGTCCCACAGCTTCTGCAGGGACTCCCGGTCGGTGACGTCGGCGGCGATCCCGCTCACGCGGTCACCACCGACGGCGCCGAGCTCGGCGACGGCGGTGTCGACCGCTGCCGACGACCGGCCGCAGACGACCACACGGCAGCCCCGCTCGAGGAGCTGGCCGGCGAGCCCGAGGCCGATGCCTCGAGTGCCGCCGGTCACGACGACCACCCGGGAGGCGCTCACGTCGCAGGCTCCCAGGTCAGCAGTCCGTGGACGAAGTGCGTCGTCCGCTCACCGCTGAGCAGCTGCCACACGATCGAGAGCTCTCGCGTCTGCGGGTCGAGGAGGAACTCACGACCGCGGATCTTCTCGACCCCGCGCGCGTCAGCCCCCATGAGGTGCTGCGTGGTGAAGAGCGCCCGGCCGTACGAGACCGCGTTGCCGAAGACGTCCGGCCCGTCGTACTGCACCCGCGCACCGTCGCGGTAGCGCTCGAGGGTGTAGGAGCGGTCGAGCGCGCCCTCCCACGTGACCCGCTGGCGGGCGCGCAGGAGAGAGAGCGGCTCGTGGTCGATGCGTACGTCGGTCTGGCCGACGGTCGTCTGCGTCGCGGCGTCCTCGACCGAGAGGCTGCCTGTCCAGGCGCCCGCCTCCTTGGTGGGGAGGACCTGAGGGATGGACCCGCGACGGGTCTCGGCGGCGATCCATTCGTCGACGAACGTCTGGGTCTCAGGGTTCGTCTCGTGGTCCAGCGTGCGCTTGTAGACGCCGTTGAAGACCGCACAGACGGCCCATCCGTCGTGGAGGACCGACGAGTAGACCTGAGTCACGCCGTCGGGCAGCACCTGGTTCCAGGTCCGCAGGTCCGCCTGCCAGCCGGGCGAGTAGTAGTTCGCCTCGACGAAGAAGCCGTACGGCTGACCCGTCCCGTAGAAGTCGGGACCGCAGTAGACGCGGTTCTGGTCGGAGTCGACGATGCCGAAGTCGAAGTCCGCGCCGAGCTCGAAGCGGTTGCGCAGCGCGCCGCTGCCCTCGAGGTTCGTGCGCATCCAGTAGCGGGAGACGCCGTCCTCGACGACGCTCGCGCGGACCACGTGCTCGTAGCCGACGTGGTTGCCCTGGGCGTCGAACAGCGACGGCCGGCCGTGCCACTCCCCCTCGATGCGCTGCTGCCACTCGCTGGTGGTGTCGGCTCCTACCTCGGGATCGGCGGTCGCCGTCACGCGCGCACCTCGTTGTCGAGCAGGTGCGTCCGCACGTCCTCGGCCGACTCCTCGCCGATGAGGCGCGAGATCTGCGCCCAGACCTTGTCGACCTCGGGGCTGAAGACCAGGGCCCGGCTGCGGGCGTCACGGGCCACCAGGTCGGTGTCCTCGACGTCGGCCAGCACCTCGGACGGCACCTCGGCGTCGAGCAGCCCGAACCAGTGCTCGAGGTAGGTGGTGACCGCACTCTCGATCGCCACGAAGGCGTCCGCATCCGCACGGTTGACCAGCATCCACGGAGACATCATCGCGTTCTGCCGGGGGCCGATCGCCGCCTTGCTCAGGCCCGACCAGGTCGACACCTCCTCGTACGTCTCCGTCAGCGGCTCGTAGGCCCAGTCGAGGTACGGGAGGTGGGTGCCCAGGTCGGCCCGAGGGATGAGGTCCAGGTGGAACGCGTACGTGCCCTGACCCTGCACGGAGTCGAGCGTGAAGTGCGGGATCGGCGAACCGCCGCGGGTGAACGCGAACACCATGTGGCTGTCGAGACCGATCATCTCGACGGCGAGGCCGACGTAGACGAGCTTGGCGACCGGCTCGGCCTCGTCCTCGGAGACGAAGACCCGCACCTGTCCCACCGGCTCGGGCGTCATCGGCGAGGTGAGCGTCCGCAGGGCCGACCCGTCGTCGGCGGTGACCTCGACCAGGCGGCGCTCGGTGACGATGCGCTCCCACGTACGGCGGCACAGGCCTTCGGGCAGGCTGACCGGGGCCTCGGACTCGGTGGTGCTCATGCGGGGACCTCTTCTCCACGGGTCTGATCGGTCGACTCGGTCGTGCCGTTGGTGTCGGTGCGGGGGACGTCGCCGCGCGCCTCGCGCTCGACGCGCTTGCCGAGCAGCTCCTTGCTGCGGACCTCCTTGAAGTTCCACGCCGACGCCAGCTCGGGGACCTCCTTGCGGATGGGCGACGGGATCACGCGCGCCTCCACCCGGGCCGGCCCCTCGCCGACGATCGTGTTGCCCTCGACCGACCAGCCCCTGTCGATGAGCTCCTGGCGCCGACGGCGGTAGAGCACGGCGTTGTAGTCGCTCTTGACGTGCAGCTCGGCCGACAGGTCGAACGGGAGCAGCTCGGGTCGGACCGCGTTGACGACGGCCTCGTCCTCGTACAGGACCTTGAACACCCGGCGTCGGGCGTCACGGTCGGCCCACTTGCCCTTGAAGAACGTGCGCAGGGCGATGAACTTGACGAGCGTGGTCTCCTCGTCGATCGGGATGTTCACGTCGAAGATCTTGAGCGCACCCATGGGCGTGTCGATCTCGAGGAGGATCATGTTGGGCAGCCACCACGTGGTCGACACCGGGACCGGCGGGCGGTTCTTGAGGTCCTGCTTGTTGGGGTTGATCATCCCCCAGATGCCCTTGGAGCGCGGCGGGTTGAGCTTCACCGACACCTTGCAGTGCCACTCGGACTCCTCGACCTCGAAGTCGGGGACCTCCGGCTTCTCGCGGTTGCCGAAGACACCGCCGTGCACGAACGGCGTGTGCGCGACGTCGACGCCGTTCTCGAGGATGCGCTCGTAGTTGGACTTCCAGAGGAAGCTGCCGGTCACCGCACGATAGGTCTCGGTGTCGTCGATGGCGGACCAGTCGGGCAGCGGCGGGCGCTCGGCCTCGGGCAGGTCACCCATGTAGATCCAGATGAAGCGGTGCTTCTCCTGAACGGGGTAGGAGTCGATGCGCGCCTTGCGAGGGATGCCCTTGTCGGGGTGCGCGGGGATCTTGCGCACCGAGCCGTCGGGCTCGTACTCCCAGCCGTGGTACGGGCAGACGAGGCAGTCGTCCTTGATCTCGCCACCGGACAGCGCGGCACCGCGGTGCACGCAGAGGTCCGACATCGCGACCACGCTGTTGTCGCTGGACTTGCGATAGATGACGAGCTGCTGCCCGAGGAGCTTCACCTTCTTGGGCTGCCCCGCCGGGAGGTCCTCACTGAAATCGACGGCGTACCAGAAATTCTTGAACATCGCGGGTCTCCTCCTAGCGTCGCCGGATCTCGGCGATCTCCGGGCAGGGCTGCTCCGCCAGCAGCTCCAGGGCGTTCTTCGCCTCGGCATCCCCGCGCAGGCTGGCGCGGAGGAACGAGGTGACGGTGGTGGCGAGCGCGTCGCGTCGTGCGGCGTCGTCGCCGGTCGGCGGGTCCTCGAGGAACCCGCGTGCGGTGGTCGGATCATGGGGATGGGCGGCGAGCATGTGCGATGCGCCCGCGAGGTGGACGAGCCACGCCTCGGTCGTCGACGGGAGCGCCCGCTCCCAGGTGGCTGTCACCGGGTCGTGCGTAGGCGCGCCGGGCTCCTCGCCGTACCGGACGGCGCTGGCGGCGACGACACCGTCCGCCGTGCCGGCCAGCAGCATCACGGGGGCCTCGACCGGTGCCGGCAGCAGGGTGCGCGGCGGGTGGCCGAGCATCTGCGACGCCATCGTGTGCGCGCCGTAGGTGACGACGGCGCGCACCTCGGGGAACCACCGAGGGCTCGCCGACTGGAGCGCGACGGTGCCACCGGCCGAGTGGCCGAACAGGGCGACGGTGTCGACGTCCAGGAGGCCCGCGAGCGGTCCTGCCTCCCCGAGCGCGGCGACGGCGTCGAGCACCGGACGCAGCGCCGGGGTCGTCGGACCGCTCCCGTAGGTCTGCGGGCCGACGGTGGCGAGATCGACGCCGGGGGTGAGCCCGACGTCTGCGGGACCGTCCTTGCCGGGGAAGAGCTCCGCGACCCAGTCATAGGTGACCGCGACGAAGCCGGCCTCGACGAGCCGCACCGCCAACCACGAGTACGCGTCGGCGGCGACGTTGACGCCGGAGAGGATGACGGCCAGCGGGTACGGGGCACCTGCTGGGTCCGCCGGGAGGCGGCCGCTCATCCGCTCGGCCGTGGTCGTCGCCGGCAGGGCCGGGTAGCGCACGGTGACGTGCGCGGTGTCGTACGGGGCAGGAGCCCCGGGGACACCGACGGCGGTACGGACCGCGCGGACGAGGACGGCAGGGCTCATCGGGACCGGTGTGCCTCGTGCTCGTGGGCGCGGGGCAGCACCCGGTCGCCGCCCCACAGCGCGCGGACGAGCTGCTGGGTGGTCTCGGCCCCGAAGTAGCGGTCGCCCATCACGTTGGCCGGGTCGCGCTCGGCGATGTTGCGTCGGATGGCCTCGTCGTCGGCCGCGAGGGCAGCCTGCTCCTCGACCGGGACGGTCTCGGCCTGGTCGACCCAGCCGAGCCAGCGATCGAGGTGCTCCTCGGCCAGCTCGGTGACGAGGCTCGTCATCTCGTCGGCGGCGGGCGCCATGTAGCAGAACGCGGTCGGTGACAGACCCGCGCGGACGAACGCCGACCGGCTGACGAAGGGCTCCAGGAAGGAGTTCTCGTTGCGGACCTGCTCCCACCGCTCGTTGACCGGCTCGTAGTAGCGGTCGAACGAGTCGGTGTCGGTGACGAGGTAGCTGCGGGGGACGGAGTCGAGATAGACCCATCCCTGCGGGAAGCAGCCCAGCGCCATCCCGAAGTGCGGGACCTTGACCTGGGGGCCGAGCCAGATCGTCAGGTGCACGTTGCAGAAGCCGGCGGCGGCGTTCTCCATGTGCGAGTGGACCATCCAGTCGATCTCCGGACCGGAGTAGGTGCGGACGCGGCCCCTGGCCCCGGTCTCTCCGCCGAAGTCCTCGAGGGCCTCCGACGACGGGTCGCGTTCGAGGGCGAACCGCTCGGACACGCGGGCCTTGAGCCGCTCCACGAGCGCCGCCCAGGTCGCGAAGGTCTCGCTGACGTCGGTGGGGCCCGACTCGTCGAGGTGCTCCTGCACGTACTTCAGACTCTGGCTCACGGGGGCTCCTTTAGGGCGTGCGACGTGGGTCACGTTGCTCAGACTATATATGATCTATTCCCGCGGCGGACAGGGTTCGAATGAGAATCTTGGCCCGTCGCGGGCGGCCGAGGACGGCCATGAGGGCAGCCGTGACCGAAACTTGATAGGGCGTCAGCTCGGGTACGCCGTCGCCGCCAACGCGACGCCGCCGGCTCTGAACGCGGCCGGCGCGTGGAGGACGCAGGTCTGCACGTGCTCGAGGATCCCCTCGTCGCCGTACTCCCTCCCCCACCCCGAGCGCTTCACGCCACCGAACGGCGCCCTCAGCGCCAGGCCGGTGCGGTTGTGCGTGTTGATGAAGGTGAACCCGGCATCGACACGCGCCCCGACGGCGAACGCGTGCTCCTCGTCGCGCGACCAGACCGAGGCGCCGAGCCCCAGGTCGCCGGCGTTCGCCCTCGCGACCACCTCGTCCTCGGAGTCGAACGCGAGGATGGGAAGCGTCGGACCGAACTGCTCCGTCGCCACCACGTCGTCGTCGTCGGCAGCACCGAGGACCAGGGTGGGTCGGACGAAGTATCCGCCCTCGAACGCGGTCGCGTCGTCGAGCGACCCCAGCTCGAGCACCTCGGCACCGCGGGCGCTCGCCCCCGCGACGAGCCCGCGCACACGCTCGGCCGAGGCCGCGCTCACGACCGGTCCCATCGTCACGCCGGGGTGGAGCGGGTCGCCTGTGCGCAGCACACGGGCCGCTGCTTCGCGGTAGGCGCCGACCACCTCGTCGTAGCGCGAGCGGTGGACGTAGAGGCGCTTCACCGCCATGCAGACCTGCCCGCTCGTCGCGAACGACGCCATCACGAGACGGTCCATGGCGCCGTCGTCGAGCGAGACGTCGGGGAGCAGGATCGCCGGGTCGTTGCCTCCGAGCTCGAGCAACGAGGGCGTCAGCGCCGAGGCGGCGGTCCGCGCGATCGCCCGTCCGGCGATGTCGCCCCCGGTGAAGGCCACCCGATCGACCCCGGGGTGCCCGACCAGCGCGGTCGCGGTGTCGGCGTGACCGTGGACGGTCTGGAGGAGCCCCTCGGGGAGCACCTCCCCCATCGTGGCGAGCAGCCGCTCGACCGCGAACGGAGCGAGGGGTGACGGCTTGACGACGACGGCGTTGCCGCCGACCAAGGCCGGGGCGACCTTGAGCATGGTGAGGACGACCGGTGCGTTCCAGGGGGTCACCGCCGCGACCACCCCGTACGGCCGGTGGCGGCGGACGAGCCGGCCCTCCGCGTCGTCGACGACGTGGTCGACGAGCAGGGCCTCCCCGCGGTCTGCGGCCCACCGCAGGACGGCCACGCCGAACCCGACCTCGCCGCGGCAGTCCGCGAGCGGTTTGCCCGTCTCCCGCGCCATCAGGACGGCGAGATCGTCGAGGCCAGGCTCGAGCAGGTCCGCCGCGGCGCGCAGCGTCGCGGCGCGGTCGGCAGGTGCCACGACGAGCCAGCCGGCCTGGGCAGCGCGGGCTCGGGCCACCGCGACGTCGACCTCAGCAGCGCTGGCGACCGGCGTCTCGCCGACGATCTCGGTGGTGCGGGCCGGGTTCTCCCGCGGCGTGGTGGCCGCACCGCTCACCGGGCGCCCCCGAGAGTCGGGTCGAGCGGCCGCAACGAGTCGATCATGGACGTCCGGCGAAGGTAGGCCCGCTCCGCGGCCGGGTCGGCTGCCAGGGCGCGGAGCTCGGCGTGGTGGGCGGCGCGCGCGGCAGGGTCCTGCTCGCGCAGCTGCTTCCAGTTGTCGTGCGTGACGGTGCGTACGTACGAGAGGGCGACGTCACGTCTGCGCTCCATCACGTCGTCCAGGTCGGCGACGGTGGCGGTGCCGGCCAGCACGTCGGCAAGGGCCGTCGCGGCGAGCACCGCGTCGTGGACGCCGCTGTTCATCCCCATCCCGCCGAGCGGGTTGTTGACGTGGGCGGCGTCTCCGACCAGGAGCACACGACCGGTCCGGAACCGGTCGGCGACGCGCTGGTGCACGGCGTACAGCGACGCGTGGAGCACCGCCCAGTCGCGCCCCAGGTCGGCCACGCGCCGAAGCCGCTCCTGCACGCGGGCGGCGGCGACCTCGTCCTCCGCCGGGCTGTCGGGGTCGGTCGGGAAGAGGATGCGCCAGTGCTCCGGCGTCCGCAGCAGGACCAACCACTCCGACGGGTCGAACACGTAGTTGACGTCGGCGATCCCCGGGAGGGCGGCAGTGAGGTCCTCCGTCGTGGAGACCACGAGGAAGCGCTCGGGATAGGTGATCCCCTCGAACGCGGCACCGACGGCCTTGCGCACCACGGAGCTCGCGCCGTCCGCTCCGACGACCCAGCCGGCCGACCACTCCCGTCCGGTCGCGCTCGTCACGCGCACTCCGGCGTCGTCCTGGACGACGCCGGTCACCGGCTCGCCGAACTCGACCGTGCAGCCCTCGTGCTGAAGCAGCCGCTCGAGGAGGATGGGAGTCAGCTTGCTCTGCTCGCACTGCACACGGAACGGGTACGGGGTGTCACCGGCCAGCGCGCCGAGGTCGAGCTCGGCGATCGGACCCTCGTGCCGGTCACGATACTGGAAGAGCCGGGAGACGATGCCGCGCTCCATCAGCGCGTCGAGCACACCGAGCTGCTCGAGCATCTCGAGCGTCGGCGGGTGGTACGTGCTCGCGCGCGACTCCGCCGAGAGGGTCTCCCCCGCCTCGAGCACCGTCACCGGATGGCCGGCGTGAGCCAGCGTCAACGCCGCGGTGAGTCCGACCGGGCCTGCGCCCACGACAACGACCGTGTCGGTCATCGCACGGTCACCTCCTCTGCATAGCGCTCCTCGAGCAGGAGCTGGTCATCGAGTCCGAGCAAGGCGGTCAGGTCGTCCCACGCCCAGCGCGGAGCCTCCCCGGCGCGTCCGGACCGCGCGATCGCCGCATAGACGTCGGCCACCGCGCGCGTCGCCGCGAGAAGGGCCGAGACCGGATGAATCACCAGCCGCACGCCGAGCGCGGCCAGGGTCGCGTCGTCCGGGACCTCGCCGTCGGAACCCGCTGCCTCCGAACGGTTCAGCACGAACGGGACAGGCGTGCCGAGGGCAGCACGGACCTCGGCCAGGTCGGCAGGTGCTGCACCCTCGACGAAGACCGCGTCGGCACCGGCGTCGACGAACGCGCGCGCCCGTTCCACGACCGAGCCGATGCCCTCGACCGAGAGGGCGTCGGTCCTCGCCACGACCACGATGCCGGTGCGGGCGTCGACCGCCGCGCGGACGCGGCCTGCGGCCTCGGCGACCCCGATCACCGCCTTGCCGCTCATGTGGCCGCACTTCTTGGGGTGGACCTGGTCCTCCAGGTGCAGCCCGGCCACGCCGGCCTGCTCGTACTCGCGGACCGTGCGCAGCACGGTGACGGCGTTGCCGTAGCCGGTGTCG
>NZ_JARBCJ010000083.1:0-13664 GCF_028803055.1 Mumia sp. | reverse complement strand
TCGCGCGTGTGCGACTGGGTGCGGGCGCTGGAGTCGAGATGGAGCAGGCGTGGCATGGTGGCCCCCTTCGCTAAGTGGACACAGTGTCCGGATGCTGTCGATAGGACACTCAACCGGACACCGTGTCCGGATATTCCGGTAGCGTCGTGGATCGTGAACCTTCCCCGCGCCGACGAGGCGCAGCCCGAGCGCGCCGACGCCGCTCGCAACCGGCGCCGGATCCTGGACGCCGCAGCACGGCTGTACGCCGAGCGAGGCGCCGCGCACGTGACGATGAACGACATCGCACGCGCGGCAGGGGTGGGCCGCGGCACGCTCTACCGCCGCTATCCGGACCGTGCCTCCATCGCCACCGCCCTGCTGGACGAGCACGAGCGCAGACTGCAGGAGGCGCTCCTCTCCGGGCCGCCGCCGCTCGGGCCCGGGGCCCCGCCCGCCGATCGGCTCGCCGCGTTCTACGACGCGATGACGCAGCTCCTCGAGGACCACGCCCCTCTCGCGCTCGGCGCCGAGGTCGGACGCTCACGGTTCATCGTCGGCGCGTACGGCTTCTGGAGAGTGCACGTGCGCATGCTCGTGGCGGAGGCGGGCGTCGCGGATCCGGACGCCATGGTCGAGCCGCTGCTGGCACCGCTCGCTCCGGAGGTGTTCGTGCGGCAGCGCGAGCTCGGCCTCTCGGTCGAGCGCATCGCCGCGGGCCTCGGTGTCCTGGCGCACGGCGTGCTCGGCCATCCCTGAGCCATGCGGTCGTCCGCCCCGGAACGGCGAGCCGCCGCGCGTGGAAGGATGGGCGCATGCCTGGAACCAACCTCACGCGCAACGAGGCGCAGGAGCGGGCCGCGCTCCTCGACGTCCATCACTACGCCGTCGATCTCGACCTGACCGTCTCCGACACCGAGTTCTCGTCCACCACCGTAGTCCGGTTCTCCAGCCGTGAGGCCGGCGGCGCTACATTCGCCGACCTGGTCGACGCGCGCGAGCCTCGGATGTGGCTGAACGGCACCGAGCTGGACGCCGCGGCGTACGCGGACAACCGCATCGCGCTGAGCGGGCTGGCCGAGGGCGACAACGAGCTCCGGGTCGAGACGCGTCTCCCCTACTCGCGCACCGGCGAGGGCCTGCACCGCTTCGTCGATCCCGCCGACGACCGCGTCTACCTCTACACCCAGTTCGAGGTGCCCGACGCCCGCCGCGTGTACACGACGTTCGAGCAGCCCGACCTCAAGGCGACGTTCACCTTCACGATCGACGCCCCCGAGGGATGGACCGTCGTCTCCAACTCTCCGACCCCGGAGCCAGAGACGCTCGGTGAGGGCGTGAGCCGCTGGGCCTTCGCCGAGACCAAACGCATGTCGACCTACATCACCGCGCTCATCGCCGGCGAGTACGACACCGTCACCGACACCTACCGCGGCGACTACGACGAGATCCCGCTCGGCATCCAGGTCCGCAAGAGCCTCCGGGAGCACCTCGACCACGAGGAGATCTTCGAGATCACCAAGCAGGGCTTCGCCTTCTTCGAGAACACCTTCGAGATGGGCTACCCGTTCGGCAAGTACGACCAGGCGTTCGTGCCGGAGTACAACATGGGCGCGATGGAGAACGCCGGCGCGGTGACCTTCCGCGACGAGTACATCTTCCGCAGCCGCCAGACCCACGCCGCGTACGAGAGCCGTGCCAACACGATCCTCCACGAGATGGCGCACATGTGGTTCGGCGACCTCGTGACCATGAAGTGGTGGGACGACCTCTGGCTCAACGAGTCGTTCGCGGAGTTCGCCTCGCACCATGCCGAGGTCAACGCCACGAAGTACACCGGCGCCTGGACCGGCTTCACGAACCAGCGCAAGAACTGGGCGTACCGCCAGGACCAGCTCCCCTCGACGCACCCGATCGCCGCCGACAACTACGACCTGCACGCGGTCGAGGCCAACTTCGACGGCATCACCTACGCGAAGGGCGCCTCGACCCTCAAGCAGCTCGTCGCCTGGGTCGGCGAGAAGGACTTCTTCGCCGGACTGCGGTCGTACTTCACCAAGCACGCCTTCGGCAACACCGAGCTCAAGGACCTGCTGGCCGAGCTCGAGGCCGCCTCGGGCCGTGAGCTCGGCTCCTGGTCGCAGGAGTGGCTCCAGACGTCCGGCGTCAACACGCTCCGGCCCCGCTTCGTCGTGGACGAGCAGGGCGGGTTCACGTCGTTCGCCGTCGAGCAGACTGCCACCGACGACTACCCGACGCTGCGGCGCCACCGCATCGCGATCGGTCTGTACGACCACACCGACGCCGGTCTCGTCCGGCGCGCGCGGGTCGAGACCGACATCGAGGGAGCACTCACCTCCGTCGACGCCCTCGTCGGGCAGCCGCAGCCCGACCTCGTGCTGCTCAACGACGACGACCTGACCTACGCCAAGATCCGTCTCGACGAGCGGTCGCTCGCGACGCTGACCAGCTCGATCGCCGACATCCCCGACTCGCTGGCGCGCGCGCTGTGCTGGGGTGCGGCGTGGGACATGCTGCGCGACGCCGAGCTGCCGGCGCGCCAGTTCGTGCCGATCGTGCTCGCCGGCGTCGGCACCGAGTCCGACCTCACCGCCGTGCAGACGCTGCTGCGTCAGGGCGGATCTGCCGTCGCCCTGTACTCGGCGCCGGACAACCGGGCCGCGCTGGCCGCCGAGTGGGAGCACGGCGTCCGCGCGCTGCTCGATGCCGCTGCACCCGGTTCGGACCACCAGCTGGCGCTCGTCAGGGCCTACGCCGGGGCCGCGGAGTCGGACGAGGCGATCTCGTTCGTCACGGGTCTGCTCGACGGGTCGACGACGCTGGAGGGCCTGACCGTCGACACCGACCTGCGCTGGTCCCTCGTCACCGGCCTCGCCCGCGCCGGCGCGTACGGGGACAAGGAGATCGACGCGGAGCTCGCGCGCGACAACACCATCGCCGGTCAGGAGAACGCGGCCGGGGCACGTGCGGCGCGTCCGGACGCCGCCGCGAAGGAGGCGGCGTGGGAGTCGGTCGTCGTCCGCGACGACCTGCCCAACGAGACCCAGCGCAGCATCGCCGGCGCGTTCCAGCAGCCCGGTCAGGCCGAGCTGCTGCAGCCGTACGTCGAGCGCTACCTCGACACCGCCCGCACGGTCATCCAGAAGGGCGTCTGGCGCGCCTCGGAGATCCTCCAGAGCTTCTTCCCGCGGGCCAACCCGAGCGCCGAGAACCTCGCGACGATCGACGCGTGGCTCGCCGACAACGACGACCTCGACCCGACGACCCGCCGCTACGTCGACGAGGGACGCTCCGACCTCGCCCGCGCACTCGCGGCACAGGAGCGCGACGCCGCCGTCTGACGCCGTCGGCCGTCCATCAGGGCCCTCGCTGCGCGGGGGCCCTGGCGGACGGCACCGCTCAGCGGGCGGGACCGCGGAGACCGGCGGTGACCAGCGCCCGCTGGATCGTGCGGTCGCGCTCGAACGGTGCCGGGATGAACTGGATGTCGCGCAGCCCCTGAGCCTGGGCCGCGGACTCGAACACGAAGTGACCGTACCCGAGAACCCTGCCGAGGAGCGTCCGCTCCACGGTGATGTCGAGGATTCGGGCCATCGGCATCGTCGCGACCTTCACCTCGAAGACGCCACGGATCTTGAGCACACGGTGGTTCGTGATCACGAAGACGTCGAGGTGCTGCTCGGCCGCACGGTACATCCCGTACCCGACGACGCCCAGCCCGACGATCGCGACCACCCCGGCGGTCCGCATCGGGAGCACCGGGAACAGCGCGATCATCAGCACCCCGATGAGCACGATGGCGTACGGCACGACGAAGACGATCCAGTGGTGGCGCACGACGTCCTTCACGCGCTCACCGTCGTCCAGCAGCAGGTGGCTGCCGATGTTGCGGTCGGGCACCAGTCTCAGGATCGCGCGCAGCACGACGGGCTCCTCGTCAGGACAGCAAGGTCTGGAAGAAGGCCGCGAGCTGTCCGAGCGCCTCGATGATCCACGTGAAGACCAGCTCCACGGTATTGGCAGCACCGGTGGGGTTCGTGAGCAAGAAGTAGATCAGGAACACCACCACGATGGCGGAGATCGCCTTTTTCACCACTGCTGCCTTTCTCGAGGGCAGAAAGCCGGCGGGCACGCTGCACGCTCACGACGTTTATAGCCGATCGCGGGGGGTTCGTGACGCCAGGCGCGCCGGATCTGGACGGGCTGGGTCACAGATTTTGTCATGCCGATCGTCGCACGTCTGCCGTGCGTTCGGTCACAGCTCCTCCAGCAGCGCCTTCGACGCGGCGAACGTGTCCGAGCGTCCCGCGACGACGTCAGCGGCGAGCGCCTCGAGCCGCCCGTGGGTGCCGAGAGCGGTGAAGCGAGAACGCAGCTCCGTCGTCGCGAGGGTCTCGATCTCGTCGCGCGTCCGCCGCAGCCGCCGGCGCTCGAGGCCGCCGCCGGCGCGCAGGTGCCCCAGATGAGCGTCCAGGGCGTCGACGACCTCGGCGACGCCCTCCTGCCGGTGTGCGACCGTCAGGAGGATCGGCGGCTGCCACCCACCGTCCGGACGCTCCGTCAACGACAGCATGCTCCGCAGCTCGCGGCGGACCTGCGGTGCTCCGTCGCGGTCGGCCTTGTTGACGACGTAGACGTCACCGATCTCGAGGATCCCCGCCTTCGCGGCCTGGATCCCGTCGCCCATGCCGGGCGCGAGCAGGACGACGGTCGTGTCGGCCAGGCGTGCCACCTCGACCTCGGACTGGCCGACCCCCACCGTCTCGACGAGGACCACGTCGCAGCCGGCGGCATCGAGCACCCGCAGCGCCTGGGGGGCCGCCCACGCGAGCCCGCCGAGGTGCCCTCGCGTCGCCATCGACCGGATGATCACCCCTGGGTCGCCGGCATGATCCTGCATGCGGATGCGGTCACCGAGCAGCGCGCCCCCCGAGAACGGCGAGGTCGGGTCGACCGCCAGCACGCCCACCTTGCGCCCCTGCGCGCGCATCGCCGCGACGAGGGCGCCGGTGGTGGTCGACTTGCCCACACCCGGGGATCCGGTCAGGCCGACCACGTGGGCGCGTCCGACGTGGGGCGCGAGGGCCGCGCTGACCTCGGGCAGGAGCGGCGACGCATCCTCCACGAGGGAGATCAGGCGCGCGACCGCGCGCGGATCGCCGCCGGTGGCTCGTTGGACGAGCTCACCGACGGCGACCGTACGACGTGCCATCGGTGCGATGACCTCCTCCGCCCCGCCGACCGGCGCCCGGCCCGTCTCAGCGCTGGGGGACGCGGATGATCAGCGCGTCACCCTGACCACCACCGCCGCACAGCGCCGCGGCGCCGACGCCGCCACCGCGCCGTCCGAGCTCGAGCGCGAGGTGCAGCACGACACGGGCGCCGCTCATGCCGATGGGGTGGCCGAGCGAGATCGCGCCGCCGTTGACGTTGACCTTGTCCTCGTCGATGCCGAGCGCCCGCTGGCTGGCGACACCGACCGCGGCGAACGCCTCGTTGACCTCGATCAGGTCGAGGTCGGTCGGAGCGATGCCCTCCTTGGCGCAGGCCTTCGCGATCGCCTCGGCGGGCTGCAGCTGCAGGGTGGAGTCCGGACCGGCGACGTAGCCGGCGGCACCGATCTCGGCGATCCAGGTGAGGCCGAGCTCCTCGGCCTTCTCCTTGGACATCACGACGACGGCGCACGCCCCGTCGGAGATCTGCGAGGCGGTACCGGCCGTGATCGTGCCGTCCTTGGCGAACGCGGGACGAAGCCTGCTGAGCGTCTCTGCCGTCGTGTCGCCGCGCACGCCCTCGTCGGTGGTGACGGTGACCGTCTCGCGACGTCCGACGATCTCGACCGGGACGATCTCGTCGTCGAAGACGCCGTTCTTCTGCGCCTGGGCGGCGCGGTGGTGCGAGCGCGCACCGAACGCGTCCTGCTCCTCCCGCGTGAGCTCCTCGACCTCGCTGTTGCGCGCCTCGGTCAGCTTGCCCATCGCCTGGTCGGTCAGCGAGTCCCAGAGGCCGTCGTACTCCATGTGGTCGAGGATGGTCTGCGCGCCGTACTTGTAGCCCTCGCGCGAGCCCTTGAGGAGGTGCGGCGCCTGCGTCATCGACTCCTGGCCGCCGGCCACCACGACGTCGTACTCGCCGGCCCGGATCAGCTGGTCGGCCGTCGCGATCGCGTTGAGCCCGGAGAGACAGACCTTGTTGATCGTGATCGCCGGGACGTCGAGCGGGATGCCGCCCTTGTGGGCCGCCTGGCGAGCGGGCACCTGGCCGGCACCGGCGCCGAGGACCTGGCCCATGATCACGTACTCGACCTGGTCGCCGGTGATGCCTGCGCGCTCGAGCGCACCCTTGATGGCGACGCCACCGAGATCGGCGGCCGACTGCGTCTTGAGGCCTCCGAGGAGGCGACCGATCGGCGTGCGGGCACCAGCGACGATGACGGACTGACGGGACATGTGAACTCCTTCAGGCGCAGCGTCTGCGCGCGTTCGGCCAAGGACGGCAGGCTTGTGCTCTCAGCACGATACTCGCCCGTAACATCGCCGAGGGCTGCGGTGAGGAAGGTCACAGCAGGGGTCGTGGCCTCTGCGCGGCGGCGCTCTGCCCTAGGGTGCGTCGCATGGTTCCCGATCACCTGCTCATCGCCATCGACCACGTCGGCATCGCGGTGCCCGACCTCGACGAGGCGCTCGAGTTCTACGCCCGCGTCTTCGGACTCCACTCCGTCCACGAGGAGATCAACGAGGAGCAGGGGGTGCGCGAGGCGATGCTCGCCGTCGGTGACACCAACCAGCGGATCCAGCTTCTCGCGCCGCTGTCGGACCAGTCGACGATCGCGAAGTTCCTCACCCGCAACGGACCGGGCATCCAGCAGCTGGCCTACCGCGTCAGCGACATCGACGCCGCCAGTGCCGTGCTCCGCGATCGGGGCGTGCGCCTGCTCTACGACCAGCCCAAGCGCGGCACGTCCGACAGCCGTGTGAACTTCGTGCACCCGAAGGACGCCGGCGGCGTGCTGGTCGAGCTCGTCGAGCCTGCGGCCCAGCCGTCCCACTGACGCCGGCCGCGAGGGCGGCGAGGGCGGGGCCTCAGATCCACCGGAACCGCAGGGACTGACCCGGCCTCGCCTGCGCGGCCCGGTCGACGTCGGCGTCGACGACCACCCCGACGACCGGGTAGCCACCGGTGACCGGATGGTCGGCGAGGAACACGACGGGCTCACCGCTGGGCGGCACCTGGACGGCGCCGCGGTACGCGCCCTCCGACGGCAGCTGGCGTCCCGGCACGGCAGGACGCATCGGCGGTCCCTCGAGCCGCATGCCGACGCGGTCGCTGTGCGGCGAGACCGTCCAGCGACCGCGGACGAGTCCGTCGGCGTCGCGGACCCAGTCGTCGCGCGGGCCACGGACCACCCTGAGCGCGACGTCGCCGTCGTGGACGGGCACGGGTACGGCGTCGACCTGCGGGTACGTGCGCGGCGGGCGCCCGACCGGCAGCCGGTCACCCACCACCAGCGGAGCGGGCCCGATCGCGGCGAGCACGTCACGGCTTCGCGACCCCAGCACCGGCGGCACGTCGACGCCGCCTCGCACGGCGACGTACGACCGCAGCCCGGCCTTCGGCACGCCCAGCCGCAGCCGCTCGCCCTCACGGACGCAGACCGCCGCGTACGGGTCGACCACCCGTCGCCCCACCCGCAGCTCGACCGGCGCACCCGTCACGGCGACCCAGACGTCACCGCCGCGAGCCGCGACATCGAACCCGCCGAGCGTCACCTCCACCGCCGCGGCGCCCTCGGGGTTGGCGAGGAGGCGGTTCGCGAGCTGATAGGCGCCGCGGTCGGCAGCACCCGAGCGGCCGACGCCGACCGCCGACCACCCCGGTCGGCCGAGGTCCTGCACGAGAGCGAGCGGCCCAGGGCGGACCACCTCGAGCTCCCTCACACCCGCACCGCCTCGAACCGGACCGTGGCTCCCGGCCGCAGCAGCGCCGGTGGGTCGCGGTCGAGGTCCCACAGCACGGCGTCGGTGGTGCCGATGAGCTGCCAGCCGCCCGGTGAGGGCCTCGGATAGATCCCCGAGTACTCCCCCGCCAGCCCGACCGCGCCCGAGGGCACGCTCGTCCGAGCGGTGTGCCGGCGCGGCACCTGGAGGCGGGGGTCTCCACCGACGAGGTAGGCGAATCCGGGCGCGAACCCGCCGAAGGCGACCCGCCACGAAGTGGCGGTGTGCGCCGCCACGACGCCGTCGGGCCCGAGGCCGGTCAGCTCTCCCACGTCGCCGAGGTCGGGCCCTCCGTACTCCACGCGGATCACGATCTCGTCGTCGCGCACCTCGGCCGCGCTGGGCTCAGCCTCACCTCGCCCGGGGTCCACCTCGACGTGCTGGAGCACTGCGGCGAGCGCCCCGACGTCGGTGCCGTCCGCGGCGGCGACCAGGACCGTCCGTGCGGCGGGGACGACGTCGGCGACGCCGGGCAGACGCGCCTCACGGATCGCCGACACCCACGACACCACCTCGCCGGCATCGTCCATGTCCAGGATCAGCGCGCGGTCGCCGTACGGCCTTACCCTCACACGAACGCCCCGAGTCTCACCCCGGCGCCCTCGAGCATCGTCCGCACGTATCGCGCCATCGTGACCGTCCCCGGCGAGTCGCCGTGGACGCACACGGAGTCGGCCGCCACGGCGACCACCGTGCCGTCCACAGCTTCGACGTCACCCTCGGTCACCATCCGCAGCACCCGCCGAGCGACGTGGTCGGGATCGAGCAGGACGGCGCCAGGCTCCCGGCGGCTGAGCAGGGAGCCCTGGGGGGTGTAGGCGCGGTCGGCGAAGGCCTCGCGCACCGTCCTGAGTCCTAGCCGCTCCCCCCAGGCCAGCAGCCTCGAGCCGGGAAGGCCCAGCAGCGGCAGCCCCGGGTCGTACGCCCGCACCGCCTCCGCGACCGCTCGGGCCTGCTCGTCGTGGTGCACGACGGCGTTGTAGAGGGCCCCGTGCGGCTTCACGTAGCGGACCCTCGTGCCCGACGCCCGCGCGAGCCCGTCGAGCGCACCGATCTGATAGACCACGTCGTCGGTCAGCTCGGCCGGCTCCATGTCGATGAAGCGGCGGCCGAACCCGGCGAGGTCGCGATAGCTGACCTGCGCACCGACCGCGACCGCGTTCTCCGCCGCGTGCTCGCAGGTGCGGCGCAGCGTACGGGCGTCGCCGGCATGGAAGCCGCAGGCGATGTTGGCGCTGGTGACGACCTGGAGGATCGCGGTGTCGTCCCCGAGCTCCCATCGCCCGAAGGACTCGCCGACGTCGCTGTTCAGGTCCAGTGTCGTCACGTCGCTCCCGAGCGGTGGATGGGCGGCGTCCACGGTACGCGTGGAGAATCAGGCCCGGCAAGCGCCGTCGCCGAGGGCAGATCCGGCCCGCCGGACACCACTCGCGGCGGCGCGCGGCGGACTCTACGAGCAAGCGACATCGGTCACACTCCTGACCACATCCATTACTGCTGAGTAATATCCGCGTAACGCATCCGCGCGGCACAACTCTGGAGGACGACGTGCAGCACATTCTCGACGCCATCATGGCCGGGGACACCTCGAGCGAGGACTTCGCGAACATCTCGGTGCCCGAGTCGTACCGGGGCGTGACCGTCCACAAGGACGAGGTCGACATGTTCGAGGGCCTCGCCACCCGTGACAAGGACCCTCGCAAGAGCCTGCACGTCGATGACGTCCCGGTCCCCGAGCTCGCGCCCGGGGAGGCGCTGGTCGCCGTCATGGCCAGCTCGATCAACTACAACACCGTGTGGACCTCGATCTTCGAGCCGCTCTCGACGTTCAGCTTCCTCGAGCGGTACGGCCGCCTGTCGGAGTACACCAAGCGTCACGACCTGCCGTACCACGTCGTCGGCTCCGACCTTGCCGGTGTCGTGCTGCGCACCGGCCCGGGCGTCAACGCCTGGAAGCCGGGCCAGGAGGTCGTGGCGCACTGCCTGTCGGTCGAGCTGGAGAGCCCCGACGGCCACAACGACACGATGATGGATCCCGAGCAGCGGATCTGGGGCTTCGAGACCAACTTCGGCGGCCTGGCCGAGGTCGCGATCGTGAAGGCCAACCAGCTGATGCCGAAGCCCGCCCACCTCTCGTGGGAGGAGGCGGCGAGCCCCGGCCTGGTGAACTCCACCGCCTACCGCCAGCTCGTGTCCAAGAACGGTGCGGCCATGAAGCAGGGCGACACCGTGCTGATCTGGGGCGCCTCGGGCGGCCTCGGCTCGTACGCCACCCAGTTCGCCCTCAACGGTGGAGCGACGCCGGTCTGCGTCGTGTCCTCCCCCGAGAAGGCCGAGATCGTGCGCTCGATGGGTGCCGACCTGGTCATCGACCGGTCGGCGGAGGGCTACAAGTTCTGGAAGAACGAGCATGAGCAGGACCCGCGCGAGTGGAAGCGCTTCGGCGCCAAGATCCGCGAGCTGACCGGCGGGGACGACCCGGACATCGTCTTCGAGCACCCGGGCCGCGAGACCTTCGGCGCCAGCGTCTTCGTCGCCCGCAAGGGCGGCACGATCGTCACCTGCGCCTCCACCTCGGGCTACATGCACCAGTACGACAACCGCTACCTCTGGATGAACCTCAAGAACATCTTGAGCTCGCACTTCGCCAACTACCGCGAGGCCTGGGAGGCCAACCGGCTGATCGACAAGGGCATGATCCACCCGACCGTCTCCAAGGTCTACAGCCTGGAGGAGACCGGCCAGGCAGCGCTCGACGTGCACCGCAACGCGCACCAGGGCAAGGTGGGCGTCCTCTGCCTCGCCCCCCAGGAGGGCCTCGGCGTCCGGGACACCGAGAAGCGCGCTCGCCACATCGACGAGATCAACCGGTTCCGAGGAGTCTGAACACGGTGAGGGGCGGGGTGAGGTCGCGCTAGGATTTGGCGGAGCGACCTCACCCCGAACTACGAACTGAAGGCACCCCATGTCAGACCCTTACGGCAGCTACTCCTCAGACGGCGACTCGTACGCCCGCACGACCGGTGACCCGGCGACGGGGGCCGGTTTCCCTCTGGTCCGTCGCGGCGGCTACGACAAGGACGCCGTCGACGCCTACCTCAACCAGCACCGCAGCGACCTCTCCCGGGCGCAGGCGGCGGTCCAGGCGGCCGAGACCAAGATCGCGCGCCTCGAGACCGAGCTCGCCGACCTGCGGAGCCAGCTCACCGAGAACAACAAGCCGAGCTACGCCGGCCTCGGTGGACGCGCTGCTGAGCTGCTGGGGCTTGCCGAGTCGCAGTCGGCCGAGATGCTCGAACGCGCCAGGCGGGAGGCCGACGACCTGCGTCGTGTCGCCGAGTCCGAGGCCACGGCCATCAAGGCGTCGGCGGCCAAGGAGGCCGACGACCTGCGCGCCGTGCAGCTCGCAGACGTCGAGGAGACCCGTGAGCGCCTCCTGGCCGAGGCCGAGAGCGAGCGTGCCCTCGCGCTGGCCGAGGCCGACGACGTCCTGGCCAAGGCCAAGCGCGAGGCCGAGCAGATCCAGCTGGCCGCCAACCAGGCCGCGAGCTCCGCGCGCCTCACCGCGACGCGTGAGGCCGAGCAGGTCCGCGCCGCCGCCGACCGCGAGCTGACCGAGGCGCGCCGGGTCCTCGCCCTCGAGAAGGAGCGGATGGCCAAGGAGGCCACCGAGTCGCACGCCGTCGCGACCGAGCAGACCTCGCGGATGATCGCCGACGCCGAGTCGCGCGCCGCAGCCGCCGAGTCGCGGGCCCGTGAGGCGATCGCCGCCGCGACCAAGCGCCGCGAGGAGACCAAGGCCGAGTCCGAGCGGATGGTCGCTCGGTCACGCCGCGAGGCCGAGCAGATCATGCACACCGCTCGTACGCAGTCGGAGCACTCGCTCGCCCAGGCGCGCGCCGATGCCGAGAAGCAGATCTCGACGGTCCGCCACGAGCTCGACTCGCTCGTCGCCAAGCGTGATGCCGTCAAGACCCAGCTCACCAAGCTGCGCGAGGTCATCGGCTCGTTCGCGGGTCTCGACGCGCTCGACAGCGACGCTGAGACCGACAAGGCGGGGGCGCTTCCCGCGCCGGCCGTCGCCGAGGTCGCCGCGGCAGCCGACGAGGTCGCCGCTGCCGTCGAGGAGGCCACCGCAGCGGCCGAGGAGCCCGACCTGGAGGAGATCGACCGCGCGGGCACCGACTCCCGTGCGCACGACGCCACCACGATCGTCCCGGCCGTCCAGAACGACTCCACCGTGGTCGACGGCACGCCGACAGATCGCCCGACGGCCGAGCGCAGCGTGCGCCGTGCCAAGCTCGGCGGCCCGGCGGCAGCCGAGCTCGCCGAGGACGACGAGGAGTCTCAGGCCTCCTGATCGCCAGGCTGCGGGCCGACGCTCTCGAACGCCGCGACCGTCTGGTCGCGGTACGCCGCGGCGTCGGCCTGCTGCATGTCACCGGACCACTGACGGGGCAGCGGGACGGAGACACGCGGGTTCAGGCGAGAGGCGACCTCGTCGAGCACGCGTTCTGAGTCGCCCACCCAGAGGTGCTTCGCGCCGTCCACGCCGATCACCTCGGCCTGCGGCACCCGGGAGAAGCGTTCTGCGGCCTCGGCGGGACGCAGGTAGTCGTCGTGCTCGGGGACCAGCGCGACGAGGGGTTTGCCGGACTGCGCCCAGGCGTCGAGGTCGGCGTCGTCGGAGTAGCGCAGCGGCGGCGACAAGAGGATCGCGCCGCGTACCTCGGCGTCGAGCCCGTACTTGAGCGCGAGATCGGTGCCGAAGGACCATCCGACGAGCCAGATGTCGGGAAGATCCTCGAAGTCGGCGAGTTCGATCGCCGCAGCGACGTCGTACCGCTCGCCCTGCGCCTCGTCGAACGCGCCGCCGCTCGTCCCCTGCACGCTGGTGGTGCCGCGGGTGTTGAACCGAAGGACCGCGATGTCGGCGAGCGCGGGAAGGCGGTACGAGGCCTTGCGGAAGAGGTGGCTGTCCATCATGCCGCCGTGGGTCGGCAGCGGATGGAGGCAGACCATCGTCGCGACCGGCTCGCGCTCCAGCGGGAGCGCCAGCTCTCCGACGAGGTTCAACCCGTCGGCGGTGTGGAGGGTGATGGGGGTGCGGCGGGCAGGGAGAACCGAGTTGCCGCGGATGACCTGAGCGTCTTTCACGCCTGTCAGCCTACGTTCCGCGGCGGCAAGAGCCGTGCGGGGCAGGTCCGGTGCAGCTAGCCTCCGAGGTGCCAGCGCGCACGGGGGTGCAGCCGCTCGGCACCAGGGGGCGGGCATGGCGTTGGAGGCGCACCAGCAGGTGTTCGTCGACGAGGGGGTCATCGTCCGTCGCCGACTGCTCGCCACACTCGATCGCGCGACGCGGCGACCGGTGACGCTCGTCGCCGCACCGACGGGGTACGGGAAGACGACCCTGCTGCGCCAGTGGGCGGACGAGCACGCGCCGGACGCCGCGTGGCTCGACGGCAGCGGCACCCGGCCCTGGGAGACGGCGACCAGGGAGCTCCACCGCGGGCGCCCTGTCGTCATCGACGACGCCCACCTTGCGGGGTGGGGCCCGTCGTTCACCCGCGCGTGCGAGGCGGCACGGGTGGCGGCGCCCCTGGTGCTGGTGGCACGCCGCGACCCGCTGGTCGCCCTCCATCCTGCTCGTCTGGCGGGGCGTGTCTC